>JAENWH010000038.1 GCA_016650135.1 Peptostreptococcaceae bacterium | reverse complement strand
TCTCATAGATTTCCTTGCCATCCTTATGCAGATGCCAATGCATACCGGTCGTGTTCTTATCAAATACCTGCAATCGATACATACCTACATTTTGGATCTGTGTTTCTGGATCCTTGGTAAACACCAGCGGCAGGGTTATGAATCTGCCTCCGTCCAAAGGCCAGCACTTAAGCACCGGCAGTTTCTCAAGGTCAGGGTTTTCATTGATTACCTCCTGACAGGCTCCCTTTCCCGGAAGTTTCAAGGGAAATACAGCGACCAGCCTGCTCAGTCTAGGTAATGATTTTATCTTTTTCATCAGTCCAAGATAATTTGACATATCCATGAACTCACCTATTGTCTCACCAATATCTTTTAAGTCTTCTACCCCAAGCGCCAGTGCCATTCTTTTATAACTGCCCATCGCATTGATCAGTAAAGGGTATTCCGAACCTTTCACTTTTTCAAAAAGCAAAGCTGGCCCTCCGGCCTTGGAAACCCTGTCAGTAATTTCGGTAATTTCAAGAACAGGATCAACTTCAACTTTAATTCTTTTCAGTTCTCCAGCCTCTTCAAGTTTATTTATGAAGCCTTCCAGGTTTTTATATGACATAACTCCTCCATTTTCTGAAAATTTGCTTTTAAAATGTTATTTTTATTTTCTGAAACGACGAAATCTCAAACAATGTACTCTATTGCCATTTTTATAAATTTATGCTATCGTAATATAAATCCATTGTGCTGACGTGATGTTAAATTCATTACATTTTCGTCATATAAATTCTGCAAAGGAGCGTATATTCTTTATGCTACATTATAATACCCAATTTTTAGATAAACCCATAACTTTTATTGCTGTTCCTCACGGAAAGGATTATGCAATATCGGTTATGGGCGGTGATGAATTTCACATTGGTGCAATTGCAATCTGCATCCCAGGCTCAGTTTCCTCTGTCACGTCAGTTCCCGGTCATAAGGAAGAAGTTCTTGCATTACGACTGGCTTCAAGTATCAGCCGCGCATTGAATTGTGTCATCTCCGTTTCCATTGGAATTCATTTTGACAATATTACAGCATCGCAGATAAACGAGGTCGTCCAAATTGTAACCACTTTAAAAGATGGCTTTATAACTGACCATGCTGAAGGCATATTTTTAAACCAGAATTTTTCAATTAATCTCTTTAAAACTTAATGTAATGTTTTTAGAGCTTGTCGCATAAACCATTGTGGCATAACACAAATCGAATTCAACAATGTCTCCCACCTTGATATCATCTTTGCATTCTTCTATATCCAGAATTAAATGGTCGCTGCTTGCCCCCAGCACTTCTATCTTTTTATTACGTGTCCTCAGCATATCAGTAAAAGCGAAGTCGACTTTCCCAAGGGCAACCAATGCCCTTCTTCTGATTCCCCGATCCTCATATTCACCAACCTGCCCAAAAGCAGCAAAAGAAAGTTCTCCAACAGGAAAGCTGGGTTTGTCCTTTACTTCTATTACTTCAGCCTGAAGCGTGAATACATCCTGATTTAAAAAACTCATATCCACCCCGAACTGAATCATCATATCGTAAGCTAAAATAATTCCTTCTCCCACTCTTAAATGATTAATTCGTTTTGGAACAGTTCCATCGAATACAACTGGAAGTGTCGTTGTTCCTCCGCCCGAAATGATCTCAAGTTGTCTTCCGATGTCTTTTTCTATTTCCTCTGCAATTTCAATAAGCTCCTCTAATTTTTCAGGTGTTGCTTTAATTGATCCATAACAGCCTAAATTCGTTCCCACACCGCGAAGTTCGACGTTTGGCAACTGGTTTTCCACATATCTGGCAATTTTAACCATTTCTTCCTTATCCCAAAATCCCTCTCGCAAATCACCAAGGTCTGCCATCAGTACAACACCATGCCTTTTGCCCTGTCTTATGCAGGCTTCATTTATTGCATCAAGTACAACTTTTTCACTGTTCAAACTGAACTCACAATATTTGACAATTTCGTCCACTTCACTGAGCATTGGCACCCGGATCATTGAAAATGGTCCCTTTACGCCTGCCGCCTTTGCCTCTATCACCTGTTCAATTCTTGATGTTCCTATGCTTGAGCAGCCTGTCAGGTTATATACCTTTGTCATCTCCACTATGCCATTAAAGCCTTTTATTACACCTGAAACAGAGATACCCCGCTCGCCGCACTTTTCTACAACCTTATCAATATTATGTTTTAATTTATTCAGGTCTACTTCCAACCTGGGGAATTTACTCATTGTTTTCTCCTTTCAATTTTTCCGGCTGGCTGACCCCGATCACACCTGCCAGTATCATTACCAGCCCTGTTAGTTTATAAATTGTAAATGAATCTCCTCTGAAGGCTATGCCTGCAATCACAGCGGTTACAGTCAAAACACTCAGGATTAAGGTAGATGCTTTGTATGCCGGGACCGTTGCAACTAAATGATTATATGCAATAAAAGCAAAAACCGAACAGATTACGCCTAAAAAGAGAATCGCATAAAGCAATTCAGGGATACGAGTGGTCAGCACATAAGCCTCAAAACCATATCCCAGCATAAAATTCAACGCGTTAAAAAATATAAATCCGACAATTGTCATGACAAATGTTATTTCAATTGGTCCAAAACTCACTGAAATTTGTTTGGAAAGCATTGTGTAAACAGCCCCAGTAATAACCGCAAGTAAAAGGAACATATAACCTATTATTTTACCACTAGCAGACAAATTGCCCATTACTGTAACTATTACACCTAAAAAAGACAGAAATACAAAACCCGCTGTCATGAACTTTATTTTTTCTTTAAAAAAAATTGCGCTTAAAACTGTGACTGTGATTGGAACCATTGAAAGTATTATTGCTGATTCAGAGGCTGTGGTAATATCAATCCCCAAAATCTCAAAAACGCCATATAAACAGGGTTGTGCAACGGAAAGGATCAACAGACTTTTAATAGATTTATTTTTAAAATTCAATTTAACGGACCCGATTAATATAAATGCCCCGAAGGTGATCACTGCAACGGTCATTCTTACTGCCATTACCTGAATGGGTTCCATATAATCCAGTGCTGTTTTAGCCCCAATAAATGACACGCCCCAGCTGATTGCTCCTGCTATTCCTATTATGTAAGCCAACCTGGTATTCTTCATTTTACTCCTTAGTCAAGGTTTGTCGGCACTCTTTTTCTGCCAACGATAACGGGATTGTGTTTATAATTCTGATTAGATCACTGAAAATTCCATAAGCAGTCTGCTCAATTTCCGGATTATGCTCGATGATAGAAATTGTGCCCATCAGGTCGGTTGTAATAGAAACCATTGAAGAAGTTCCATCGATGGCAGCCAGCACACTCCCCTTTTCCAGTTCTTCTGGTCTGACCGTTCCAACGGCCTTTCCATTTACATATTTCCCACTGCAAAGCAGTTTTATCACTTTACCTCGTGTTTCCGCCTGTTTAATTTTTTCATAGGTAATGTCTTCAATACCCTGTCTTTCTATATGTTCAGGGGTAATTCCCGCATCCATCAGAACATTCATCAAGGCAGTAACTTTAGCTGCCGCATCATAACCCTCAATATCGACTGAAGGATCAGCCTCAACAAAGCCACGGCGCTTTCCTTCCTCTATGATCTGCTCATAAGGGATTCCCTTGCCCATCTCTTCAAGTATAAAATTTGTGGTTGTATTCAGTATTCCGTTTATTTCTAATACCTTGCAGAATTTCAACGTCTCTTCGACCAGATTGAATACAGGGGTACCATCCATTACAGTTGTTTCACAGAAAAACTGAACACCCTTTTCCCTGGATAAATCTTTTAATTCCCTGTACGCCCAGGCAACCGGTCCTTTATTTGCTGTAATAACATGCTTGCCTCTGTTTAATCCTGCTTTAATATGACTGATGGCTGGCTGCCCCGAGAATATTTCAAGTGGGGTAAGCTCAATCAACACATCGTAATTTGCCTGATTTGCTGTTTCCAAAGCGGACAAACTGACAGGGTTGGAAAATTTACCCGCCTCCTTGATTTCAAGAAGCACCTGATCTAAATTCAATCCTTTTTCATCGATTATTGTTCCCTTGCTTCTTGTTGCAATTGCCGCAACTAACACCCTTGTATCAAGGGTGTTAGTTATTTCATCATTTTTCTCCAACAGTAGTTTTGCAAAGGCTTGTCCTGCATTTCCAAACCCTAGCAACGCTAATTTTATTTCCTTCATTTTCGTAAAGTCCTTTCGCTTTCAAAAGTCAGTTACTTGCTGCAAAAGTCCTTCACAGCCTGAATGGTTCGATCTATTTCACTTTGGATATTGTATGGTGCAAGCCCAATTCGAACCAGCCCGCCGCTGGATTCAAGTTTCAGCACATTTGTAATTGTTTCTATCGCATAATAATCCCCGTCCCAGACGAAAAGTCCTTTTTCTGCAAGATATTTTGCCACTTCATTGGAGTTCACACCTTCTATATTGAAAGATACGGTTGAGGTTCTTGGATGGCCGGCTTCAGGTCCGAAAACCTTTACGCCTGGAAGTTTGGCAAGTTCAGTTCTCAGTTGAACAGCCAGGCTCGTTTCATATTCATCAATTGCCATCATTCCGGCAACCACAAATCTTCTTCTTCCTGTAAGCCCCTTTAATTCCGCTGCATAGAATTCTTCGTGGTCTCTGCCGATATCTGCAATAAATTCAACAGCCTCTGCTGCTCCTGCCGCAAGCTCCATGGCTGGCGTTCCTGTTTCAAATTTAAATGGCATTTCTTTGTTATCATCTGCTATTACCCGAACCGTTTTAATCGTTTCTCCCACTGACTTCTTCACATACATTACTCCTAAATGCGGGCCAAAAAATTTATAGGCGGAGCAGAGAAGAATATCCGTATCGATCGCCTTCACATCAATTGGTCTGTGAGGCGCGTAATGCACAGCATCCACCACTGTAATCGCACCAACCTTATGCGCTTCATCGATGAATTTTTTCACATCGGAAATGGTTCCGCAGGAATTTGCGGCCCAGTTGACAGCAAAAATCTTTGTTTTATCTGAAAGTTTTGCCTTGAAATCCTCAAAATCTAAAGTAATTGTATCCGTATTGATCTTCACGCTTTTCACAATAATACCAAAATCTTCAAGAGTTCTCCATGGAGACCTGTTTCCCTCATGATCGATATCTGTGATCAGTACTTCATCTCCAGGTTTCATAGTTCTGACAAGCCCCAAAGCCAGTTTAAAATTGTTCGAGGATGTGTTGGCTCCAAAAGCCACTTCTTCTGCACTGCAGTTGAAAAAGTCTGCGTAAACTTCCCTTGCCTGCCAGTAAAGATGGTCACTTTCCACTGAAGTCTTGAAAACTCCATGTGAATTGGCATTTCTGTAATATAAATAATCATTAATTTTTTCAACGACTCTTCTTGGAACCTGCGTCCCCCCGGGTCCATCTAAAAATGCTGCCGGAACACCATTCACAGTTTTGCTCAATGCTGGAAACTGCTCTCTGATCTCATCAACCTTAAATTTAAAATCTCTCATCTGTTTACTCCTTTAATTTTCACAATAAGCCTATTTCATGCTTCATTCATTAGGTTTGGCCTTTATGCCTGGTTCGCTGCTGAATTTCGTTTGATTTTTTTCCCTGTTGTTTTTTCAAATTCTTCAGATCTGATTGCTATTTTCTTTATCCTTTTAAAGTATGGTAGTTCTTTATTAATTTTATCAATTTCAGTCCAAATTAAGAATTCCTGTGCTTTTATGTCGGGGTTATTCCCTAAAACCTCTGTAACTTCTTCCATATCCGGGAATATCGACGCAGAAATCAATATTTCGTCACTGCCCTTGCTTTCTTTCCCCATCACCATACTTTCTTTTATGTATGGTATATCGGATAAATAATATTCGATTTCTTCAGGATATACGTTTTTCCCATTTTTTGTAATGATTACATTCTTAATTCTTCCAGTTAGATAAATATAATTATCCTTGTCCAAATAGCCCAGATCTCCTGTATGCAGCCAGCCTTCAACTAAAACCTTAGCAGACTCCTCAGGCATTTTATAATATCCCAGCATAACGTTTCCGCCTTTAACGCAAATCTCACCTATTCCTGTTTCAGGATCTACATCAATAATCTTAGCATCAAATCCAGGTGGAACATACCCTAACGAGTCATTCTTGAAGAATTTGTCCGGGTTCAGCGCACATATAGGAGCACATTCTGTCAGCCCGTATCCTTGAAGAGCTGTAATACCAAAATCATTTATGCCTTGAAGTATTTCGGGATTTATTGCGGCGCCTCCGCAGATAATCATCCGCATTCTTCCCCCAAACACATCCGTTATTTTTTTGAAAAAAACAGGTCCTAAATCAATACCGATTTTTTTGGTTTTTCTGTTCAGTGCGATAACCTTTTTAAGGGTTTTTTCTTTTCCGCTTTTTTTAGCATTTTGCCAGATTTTCTTATATAAGCTCTCCAGAATTAATGGCACTGCAAGCAGAATCGTAGGTCTTGCCTCCGAAAAGTTTTTAACAATGTATTTAAGCCCTTCACAGTATGCTACTGCAGAGCCTTTATATAATGGCAGTAAAAACCCGCAGGTACATTCGTATGTATGATGCATTGGCAAAATCGAGAAGAAAATATCCGTAGGTCTGACTTCTAAAAGTGTTGGTGCCGTCATCAACTCTTCTGCAATATTCCCATGAGAGAGCATTACTCCCTTGGAAACTCCTGTTGTTCCAGAAGTGAAAAGCAACATGCTCATTTCATCCCGAATAATCTGAGCATCCAAGAACTCTCTGTTCCCTTCAGAAATAAATTTTACCCCTTCGCCGGCAAGCTCATCAAAGGAATATGACGTACTTTTATTTTCCTTACTTTGCATATTTACTAAAACTTTGATATTTGTTTGACCTGAAGCTTTCATTTTAAGAAGACTTTCTTCATACTTCCCATCGTAAAGAACGCAGGACACTTCTGCTTCAATAATCAACTGCTTGATTTCATTTGGAGAAAGTTCCTTGTCAAGCGGAACCACAACCCCTACCCCGCAAACAGCCGCCAGATAAGAGATACCCCATCGGTAACTATTATCTCCTATTATTGCGATTTTCTTACCCTTCAGGCCATGGGCAATTAAAGCTGTCCCAAGCCCGTTTACTTTTTCCAGCACTTCTTTATATGTAATATTTATATATGGGCTGCCCTTTACTTCTTTATCCATGAAAGCAATATTATCGGGGAAAAGTTCAACACTGGTTTCAAGCATATGCTTAATATCCATGATAGGTCTGCTATTCTTATACATGACGCGAGGATTCTTGCTTGTGTTAAGTTCATTTGCTCTTTTTATTGCATAGTCCATATCCTTTTGTTTCATTTTCTTGTAAGCTTCTTTATTTAACATATGTATTTTCCTCCTCTGACAAATTTCCTTCCGTAAATCTTTTAATTTTTCGTGTAGTGGTTTTTTCAAATTCAGTTCTTCTTACAGTAAACCTTTTCACTCTTTTATATAAAGGCATTTGCTCATTTATATCATCAAGGATCATTTTCATAAATGCTCTTATTTCCTCGCTTGTCATTGAGCCCTTTTCTTCTTGTATAAAGTCATAATCAGGATATATTTCGGCTTTAACAATAGTGTCATTTGTCTTTTCATCATCGACCCCATGCACAAAAACTTCTTCAATATATGGGCTGCCGGTTAAATAATATTCCACTTCTTCAGGGAAGATATTTTTTCCATTTTTGGTGATGATGACATTTTTTTTCCTTCCTGAAATGTAAAGAAAACCTTCTTTATCAAAATAACCATAATCTCCAGTATGCAGCCATCCATTCTTCAAAACCTTATCAGTTTCTACAGGGTCCCCAAAATAACCAAGCATGACAGATTCGCCTCTGCAGATTATTTCTCCAATGCCATTCTCATCTTCTTCAACAATTTTCACTTCTGTTCCAGGCATTTGAAAGCCAGCGGATGCAGCCTTACTGTACCGATCCTTATTTAACGCTATAATAGGTGCACATTCCGTCATCCCATAGCCTTGAATCATTGGAAATCCCATGGCTTCAAAATCTTCTATTACCTTTGGGTTTGTAGCGGCACCACCCGCAATAAACAGTTTGATGTTCCCGCCGGTTGCATTATGAACATCCTTAAATATTTTCCTTATCGTCGGCTGATTGTATAATTTCAGTTTACGCGAAACAGAAATCATCTTACGCATTTTTTTGTCTTTTTTATTTGTTTCTGCCTGTTTCCATATTTTTTTGTGCATTGATTCAAAGACAAGAGGAACGCCAAGCATTACCGTCGCTTTTGATTCCACTAGATTCTTAACGATATATTTTAACCCTTCACAGAAGGCAATGGTAAGTCCCTGATAAATACCAGTCAGTATATGACAGGTCATTTCATAGGAATGGTGCATTGGCAATACGGACAATCCCACATAATTATCAGGTATTGCAACATATTTAGACATATTATATACATTGGCAGAAAGATTTTTATGTGACAGCATAACTCCTTTCGCCAAACCCATTGTTCCAGAGGTAAAAAGCAGGGAGCACATTGCCTCCCTGTCAATTTTTGCATCAACAAATTCTCTGTTGCCAGCTTCCAAAAGTTCCTTGCCTTCTCCAATCAGTTTGTTTAAAGAAAGGTCTCCAGCCTCATCCTTAGTTGCTGACATATTTATCGTATAATTTATCCCGTTTAATCCTTTCAATGCTTCCTTTACAATCGGTTCCATCTTTCTTGAAAAAACGATTGCCGAAACTTCTGCTCTCTGGAGTAAATTTCTTATTTCATTTGACGGAAGTTCTCTGTCCAGCGGAACGATTACACCTGTGCCATTAGTTGTTGCAAAGTACGTCAAAACCCATTGGTATAAATTCTCTCCAATAACGGCGATTTTTTTGCCCTTTAGCCCCATTTCAATGAATTTTGTGCCAAGTGAGTCAACATCACTTTTTACCTGCGGGAAGTATATCGGTTTATACTCGCCCCCTAAAACTTCCTTTATTAAATAAGCTGCCCTGCCCGCATAAATTTCAGCGCTTGTATCCAGCATATCCTTCAAGTCGCTGACTGGTCTGAATTCATATAAACTATCTTTATATTTTGAATTATTCATTCTTTTTGTCCCATCCTTTTAAGCAATCGCAGGCATTTATACATTTGTGTTTTAAGAGTTTTTTAATAATAACTGTACTTTTTTATTCTAACACCTCTGCTCCCTAAAATCAAGATTTCCCGACCGTATCATACTCATATCCCTCAAAAGCCAGGTCAAATCCGCAAACGCTTTTATACTGGCAATAATCACAAGCCTTCGCTGTTTTTGTCTTTTTAGGTTTGGCTTGAACCTCACCGTTTACGATATCCCTGCACAATTCCATCATTTTTTCATCAACGGCTTTTCGCAATTGTAAAAATTCTTCATTACTCAAGAGCTTCCCCTTGCTCGTGCCTTTGATTCCTTCCTTTGAATCTCGAATAGAAAAAATCTTTGAGTAACCCGTGAACTCTCCGGCAACACTTTTAATTACCTCGGCATCGTCGAGCATTATTCCGTCAAGCTTAAAACTTTTCAACATTTCACCGTCTATTTTTTCCAGGTCCAAATTTTGCGCCATTTGACTTGCATCGATAATGGGTTCATCAATTTGGAAATAAAATACCCCACCGCCAACGATATTTGGATCAACAGCATCCTGTGCGGCTTTTAAATAAAGCATCAGCTGGAGCCTATAGCCTGCCTTCACCTCTTCAATGTCAAATTTTTCTCTCCCAGATTTATAATCAATTATCTTTGTGCTGTTATTTTTCAGTACGTCAACCCGGTCTATTTTGCCTTCTATCAAAACGGTTTCCTCTCCCAGATTCACTTCGATAGCCGGGAATATTTTCTCTTCCCCGTTGCCGAATTCGGCTTCAAATTCCATCCGTTTAATCGTACCCTGTCGTACATGATTCACCAGAACCCATGCAACTTGAGTACAAACCTTCTTAATTCTTTGTTTTTTGTAGTTTTCAGCCGCTCCCAGAGAAAACAGACCCTCTTTATAATTAAAAGTTTCCTCTTCAATCAGCCTGTCTATTAATCCTGCGCAATCCTCTTCTGTAATAGTCATCCATGGAGAATTTTCAGCTGTTATTTCCCCACCGCCTTTTGATAATTCCATAGACATATTCATCAGGCAATGATGATAAATATCCCCAATTTCTCTTCCGGCTACTTCATAAACTCTCCGTTCATCTGGTTTAAGCCCATAAGCCATTAGAAATGCAAAGGGGCACCTGCCATATTTTTCTACGCTCGAAGGGCTAAGCTTCAGTGGTTTTTCAAATTCCTTTCTGAAAAGTTTTTTTGAAATATTTGTGCCCAGACTATCAAGCTTTCCTGAATAAAAGATTCCTTTTGAAAGTCTGTCAATGGTCTCCGAATCTTCCTTTCTGTACCAGCCCACAACCTGGCGCCATTCTTTCTCAACAGGCAAGCCTTCCAGGCCTTTTCGGACTGCCAGTGTCATATGTTTCACTGCGTTTTCCTTCGC
>JAENWH010000357.1 GCA_016650135.1 Peptostreptococcaceae bacterium | reverse complement strand
CAAATCAGGGGTGTTAACAGGATTGATTCTTGGAATGGGAAGAGCTATTGGTGAAACAGCTGCAGTCATGCTGACAATAGGTGGTTCCATGAGAATGGCTGAATCCCTGCTTGATCCGACAAGAACCATGGCATTACATCTTTACATGCTGGCATCAGAAGGGGTTTCAGAAGAAAAAACCTATGCAACGGCAGCTTTATTAATTATAATAGTATTAATCATAAACACAATCGCCAACAAAATTTCAAGAAGAATGATAAAATTAAGTTAAAAATCAGTTAGGGCTTGCTGGCGCACGTTGATGAAATAAGTTAAAATAGAAAGAAACCTTTTTATAAAGGAGAAAAGTACAACATGGAAAATAGGGAAAACGAAGAAAAGAAATTTGAGATAAAGGGATTAGACTTGTATTACGGCAAATTCCAGGCGCTTGAAAAGGTTGACATGGATATTTATGCAAATAAAATTACTGCGCTAATAGGGCCGTCAGGCTGCGGTAAATCTACATTCCTTAGGACTTTAAACAGAATGAATGACTTAATCCCCGGAGTAACAATCGAGGGAGATATAAGATTTGATGATGAAGACATTTATGATAAAGACTACGATGTAATAAATTTAAGAAAAAAGGTGGGTATGGTCTTTCAAAAACCTAACCCATTTCCAAAAAGCATCTATGAGAACATCGTTTACGGGCCAAAAGTGCATGGAGAAAAAAACAAAGAGACACTAGATTACATTGTAGAGAGAACCCTTAAAGAGGTTGTCCTATGGGAAGAAGTAAAGGACAGACTGAATAAATCGGCACTTGGGCTTTCAGGCGGACAGCAGCAGAGACTTTGTATTGCAAGATGTCTTGCTGTTGAACCTGAAGTAATACTTATGGATGAACCGACGGCTGCGCTAGACCCTGTCGCAACATCAAAGATAGAAGGGCTTCTTGGAGAATTGGCATTAAAGTATACGATTGTGATTGTAACTCATAACATGCAGCAGGCTGGCAGAGTGTCCGACAATACGGCATTCTTCTTAAGCGGCAAAGTTTTAGAAGTTGACAACACAGCGCAAATGTTTTCAAACCCAAGAAACCCAAAGACTGAAGATTATATTACCGGAAGATTTGGATGATATAGAAAGGAGAATTACCATGGCACCAAGACCACAAATGGAACAGGAACTGGGAGTTATTAAGGATAAAATTTTAGAAATGACAAGTCTGGTTTACGAAACGATTATAAACGCAGTGAAATCCTTAAAGGAAAAAGACATGGATCTAGCCAGAAAAGTAATAGACGGGGACGAAGTGATAGATGATATGGACCAACTGATAAACGATAAATGCTATAAATTTTTAGCTACACAGCAGCCGCTCGCCGGAGATCTCAGATATTGTATTTCAATCATGAAAATGGTTAGAGACCTTGAACGAATAGGGGATCACTGTGAAGACATTGCAAAATACACCTTAAGATTTGAGAGTCAGGAATATATAAAAGAGCTGGTAGACCTTCCAAGAATGGCAGATATGGCCGCAAAAATGGTGGAAAATGCTATTCAAGCCTTTGTTGACAGAGACTTCCGTCTTGCAAGAAAAGTATGGAAAGCGGATGAAGACGTTGATGAACTTTTCAGAGATATATATAAGGAACTTACGGAAATGGCAGAAAATGATCCAAAACATGCTAAGCAGTGCATTATGTTTCTGTTCATTGCAGCCAGTTTGGAACGAATTGCAGACTATGCCACAAACATTTGTGAAGAAGTAGTGTTCGCCCTGGAAGGAATTTATGAAATGGAAGAGCCTTGTTCAATCCAGGGATAAATCAATTAAGGGGGATAAGGCATGTTATATATAGGTTGCCATCTGGGGTCTTCAAAAGGATATGAAAATATGGGCAGGGAAGCCTTAAGCATAGGTGCAAATACCTTTCAGTTCTTTACAAGAAATCCAAGGGGGGGCGCTGCAAAAGCCATTGATGAAGAAGATATCAGTAAATTTTTAAAACTGGCGAAGGAAAATAATTTTGGAAAGCTTGTTGCGCATGCTCCTTACACGCTAAACCCTTGTTCTGCAGATCCAAAAGTCAGAAATTTTGCTCATATGATTTTTGTTGATGATATGATGCGAATGGAATATACTCCTGGAAACTACTACAACTTTCACCCGGGGAGTCATGTTGGGCAGGGGATGGAAGCAGGAATAGAGCTGATTGCGGAAATGCTAAACAGAATACTGAAGCCTGAACAGACAACATTAGTTCTTTTAGAAACCATGGCGGGGAAGGGCAGCGAAGTTGGAAGCAGATTCGAAGAATTGAAAGCCATTATTGACCGTGTTGAGCTTTCAGAGAAACTAGGTATTTGTATGGATACTTGCCATGTAAATGATGCAGAATATAATGTGGTAGATGATTTTGATGGAGTTCTTGAAGAATTTGACAAGATTATAGGATTAAATTTGTTGAAAGCAATGCATATAAATGACAGTATGAACCCTTTTGGCGCACATAAGGACAGGCATGCAAAAATAGGAGAAGGCCATATTGGTACGGAAGCTATTGCGAGAGTAATAAATCACCCAAGTTTAAGGAATTTACCTTTTATATTAGAAACACCAAATGAACTGGATGGATATGCAAAAGAAATAAAAATTCTAAAAGAATTTTATATAGAATAAATGATAAACTTAAAAAAAGTGACTCACAGAATAAAGGAGAAATATGTTTAAAATCAATAAAGACACATGTATAAAAT
>JAENWH010000294.1 GCA_016650135.1 Peptostreptococcaceae bacterium | reverse complement strand
TACCAATTTTGCAATTGATTGTTGTACTTTTAGTCTTTTGATTCTCCTCAGAATTTGCCGAAGCATTTCCCGATTTGTCTCATTTCGGAATCATTTTGATTCCATACGGTTCTACTTAAAGATCCGTTTGACTAAAATTCTACACTATGGAGTTTTCAAGGTTCAGCGGACATTCTCCCATCCTGGAAATCCAGTTTGTTTGTCTGTCCTGCGTTCCGTCTTTGTAGTGACGGAACATTTAATATCTTACCATCGCATCCTTAAATTGTCAACAACTTTTTGGGTGTTTTTAAAACTTTTTTCACCCTTTTCCTTCAGGATCTGCACCCCTCAGGCTTTATTATTTGCCTTCACTGTTTTGCGACAACTTTTTTATTTTAACACCCCAGTGCTACAGTGTCAATAGATATTTAAGGTAATTCATTAAGTTTTCCCCATGTAGTCTCCTTACGTTCAATTATTACGCCACCCCCCTCGTTCCAGACATATTTCAGATCTGTTTTCACTGAATTTTGCTCTGTCAAAAAACAACTTGTACGAGCAGCATATAAACGAGAGTTCCGCTAAGGATGCTCAACAGATTATTACGCCTCCATAAATGAAGCATTCCCGTAATAAAAATAGCAATGGCTATTGGGCCACTTTGGGTAATTTGAAAAATATCAGTATTTTTTAAACTGTATATAATAAGCATTCCCATTACGGCGGGAGGCAAATACTTTCCAATGTATAAAATCCATTCAGGCGTTTTTTGATGTTTCGCAAAAATTATAAAAGGGGCAAGCCGCAAAAAATAGGTGACCAATGCAATCACTGCAATAGATAAAACTATCATTCCGCATCCTCCTTTTTTGGTTCAATCCATCTTTTGGATACGATCAGGAGGGCTATAATAATAAGCATAGAAGGTATTACCATGTTGGCCGGGCCAGAAGTAATAAGGGCAATAACGGCTGCACCAAGCCCATACAAGGCCGGTCTGTGTGTTTTAAAAGCCAGCCATTGTTCGATAAAAATTACAACAAACAATGCCGTCATAGCGAATTCAATACCATTTGTATTAAAAGTTATTAGTGTGCCTAATAATAATCCGATGCTTGTTCCGATAATCCAGTACATCTGATTGAGCAACGAAACTGCAAAGAATAAATACTCTTTATTTGTAGTTTCTTTTAGTGCTATGCCACAAAGCAGTGAATAAGTTTCATCCGTAAGGGCAAAAATCATATAATGTTTTTTCATACCAAACGTTTTAAATAAATCAATGAATGATAACCCATAAAAAAGATGCCTGACATTCACAAATAAAGTCATAATGGCCACCTGTATAAGGCTTACCGGACTCAGCAACAACTGAATAGCTACAAATTGCATAGCACCCGCATAAACAAAAAAACTCATTAATAATGCTGCCCAAATGCTTAGTCCTGATTTCACAACTAATATACCAAAAGCAATTCCCACAGATATATAGCCCAAAAGTACCGGGATTGTGAGCGGAAATGCAAGTTTAAGTGCTTTAAACAATTGATCCTCCTTAATAATATTCTAATTTCAAAATGACTGATAACAAATTACACCTTTTAACCAAACGACTATTAGCAAATTACACCTTTAACTTATCTTTTAAAGTTTCTGTGGTATTTTTGTTGAACACGGGAGATTCACTAAACATTTTCCGTAGACATCCACCAACCCAAACTTTGAATGAAATCTGTCATTGTCCAAACACATTTCATAACATTTATACCTATTAAAAAGTCATCAACTTTCAAGGCATCATTAACGCATCTGTCAACGCATTTTTTGCACGTACCCAATCCAACTATGACAGTTATATGCCTGTGCGACCAGTCGCTAACCAGCTTCTCAACGTCAAAATTATGCGTGGCAGTAATAATATTTGACTCATATCCCAGATTTTCAAGTTCATCTCTGATGTATGCATTCAAGTCCGC
Organism: Peptostreptococcaceae bacterium; assembly: GCA_016650135.1. The sequence continues at coordinate 1,453 of JAENWH010000294.1, read as the reverse complement.
AATCAATTGGTTCGTTTCAATATAAGCAATCCCCCACTCCTTCGAACAATACCTGCCATCAACATTGCTTTCTATTATAAATTGATCAAAAGGGATAAAATAGGCAACGACTGTTTTAGCATCAGGTAATAAATCTTTAGGCAAAGCGTGTGTTGGCCCTACCACTTTCTTTAATGCATAAAATTCTTTATTATCCGCAGCTGCATAAGTTATTAACGGTTCTCCCCACTTACATACAGTGTTTAGTTTTTCGGGATATTTTTTAACAAAGTTTTTAATTAAACCCTCTATTACAATTTTCATACTCTCTACATGTTGTTCCTAAAGCATATTTCAATTTGAATTTAAATAGTATTTTATCATATTTACTGCAGTTTTGTAATGCAATTTTAAAATTAAGTAGCATTCTTATAAATCAAATTCCCAATCGGAAAACTATGGTGATTCTCCTCCCGGTTAACCTGGGAGGTATAATTTAATAAAATAAAGGTTAACTCTCTCCAGAAAATTTGTAAACCGACAATATATTAAACTCAAATTATACTAATTCTTCAAGAATTTAATGCCGTATGCCTAACTTATCTCATTTAGTTACGCTACTCATAAAATATCAAATAATTAAAGGGTAGAATTTGATGAATGCCAAGTATGGAATTTAGTTTAGTTAACCTTTTTTTCGCTGAATATAGCATAGATTACCTAACATTTTCTAATTTGTTATGTGATCTATGGTTCAATTTATCATTAGTAGTATAGCTTTCCTTTTAAATGGTGCTATTTCCTTTACAGTTTTCTAGGTGTTAACCTTTTGCCGGTGAATAAAAGCCAGTTATGCCTAGATTTTTTAACACTTGCAATCTTTTCAACACTTGTGATTTCTTTTTACTGGTGATCACATGCTGCCCTGATATATATTTCAAATGGATTATGCTTGGCGGCCAGCTTCTGCTTTGAATAGTTGATGTTTCCAGACATAGAAAAAAGACATACCATAAGATATATCTTTTAAAAGGATTACAACTGCGTTTTGGTGGTTAACACGCAGTTGCATAAGTTCAAGCCACGTTCTGAAATGTAAAAAACAGTCCTTTTCAGAACTGCTTTCACTTAAAACCGGCGACGTCCTACTTTCCCAGGCAGCTGCCCGCCAAGTATCATCGGCGCTAAAGAGCTTAACTACTGTGTTCGAGATGGGAACAGGTGGATCCTCTTCGCTATAGTTACCGGATATTAATTAGTTTTGCCCTTCTTCGCCAAAGCGATTTCGGGAGCTATTAAATTTGAGGTATGTACCCTCAAAACTGAATAATGTGTATATATCTAAATCTTCTCTTGTACAGCTTGTTTTCTTGGTCATAGACCTTAAATCATCTGCTCATGCTTGAAACCATTGGTCAAGCGTTCGACCTATTAGTATCGGTCAGCTAAACATATTACTATGCGTACACCTCCG
>JAENWH010000193.1 GCA_016650135.1 Peptostreptococcaceae bacterium | reverse complement strand
TGTATATTTATCAAAAAAACATGGTACTTTACACAATTAAACTAAGCAAGATTGAAGTTGAAGAACTTAATAAAGTAATTAGCAAAGGGAGCCATACTTCCCAAGCCTATCGCTCGGCCTATATTTTATTGAATTGCGATAAAGGTGAGTTTTCAACCAATACCGAGATTAAGAACGCTGACATATGTAAGGTATTGCGAGTTGGGGAACGAACCATTGACCGGGTAAAGAAAAAGTTCATTGAAGAAGGTTTTGACAGTGTGTTGGAACGACGTTTTTCGCCACAGAATTACACCAAAAAAGTGGATGGCGACATTGAAGCCAAATTGGTGGCGCTCTGTTGTAGTGAGCCTCCCGAAGGGTTTGCAAAATGGTCTCTAAGGCTTTTGGCCGACAAAATGGTTGAACTGAGCTATATCGATTATATCTCCCACGTAACAGTGGGCGAGGTGCTAAAAAAAACGAACTTAAGCCTTGGAAGGTAAAAGGTTGGGTTATTCCTCCGGCACAAAGCAGCGAATTTGTAGCCAACATGGAACATGTACTGGATATATACAAGCTGCCTTACAATGAAGATCATCCGGTTGTTTGTATGGATGAATCGCCCAAACAGTTGATCGAAGAAGTTGCATCGACACCGATCCAACCAGGCCAGGAAGCCCGTCTGGACTATGAATACATAAGGCATGGAATGGTCAATATTTTTATGGCAAACGAACCCTTAAAGGGTAAAAGATTGGTTGAGATTACGGAATACAAAACAAAAAAAGACTGGGCCAGATTTATGAAGCGAATAGCCGATGAAATGCACCCAACAGCAAAAACGATAAGATTGGTTATGGATAATTTTAAAACACATGATGCTTCCGCTTTCTATGAAACATTTGTGCCGGAAGAAGCCAAACGCCTTTGGGACAGGTTTGAGTTTGTTTTCACCCCCAAACATGGGAGCTGGTTAAATATGGCAGAAATCGAATTGCATGTACTCAATGGGCAATGTTTAAACCGACATATCTCTACAATGGAAGAAATAACTTCAGAAGTAAAAGCATGGGAAAATCACAGGAACATTAAAACTTCTAAAATTAATTGGCAGTTTACAAACGATCAGGCAAGGATCAAACTCAAAAGACTTTATCCGTCAATTTTAAATTAACGCAACACTAGTATCGAATGTCAAATTCAGGAAGGCGATTCTGGCGATTTCTGGCTGATTGGCAACAGTACAATTGAAGTTGAAGGAACCGCCAATAAACCTGATGATTATACAAGAATCATAAAAAAGAATAATGCAGAAAAACCTTCGGGAGATTGGAACACAGTTGAAGTTATTTCATACCATGGAAAATGCATTCACATTGTAAATGGAGAGATCGTGAATTTTGGCGAAAATGCCAGTCTGAAAAGTGGACGAATTCTTCTTCAGGCAGAATACGCCGAAGTTTTTTACCGAAATATAACTATTCAGGAATTGTAAGAAGCGTTGATATTATATTAAAAAACAAATAGAATGAAGAACCAACTTTTAAAATCAATTATTTATTTCGTCATACTTTTAGGTGTTTTTTCTGAATCTTGTAACGACCGCGGGAATATCACCGTTTCACGATTAATAGCTAATAACATGGTTGTGCAACAGGGAAAACAATTTCCAGTATGGGGAAATGCAGCACCGGGACAAAAGATTGAAATAAGCATGGCTGGAAATATGGTTGAAGCGATAGCAAAAAACGACAGTACCTGGTTAGTCAATTTGCCTGAAATGGAATATGGTGGCCCTTTCACCCTGGATATTAAAAGTGAAAATTTAGCTTTGAGTTTTTCAAATATAATGGTTGGTGAAGTATGGCTAGCCTCCGGTCAATCGAATATGAATTTTAATGTTGGTTCCGTAATTCATTCTGATAGTGTGATAAGTGGATCAGATTATCCAATGATAAGAGAATTTCATGTGCCATTGAAACTTAGCAAAATACCAAAAACTGATCTTGATGGTGGGGAATGGAAAATCTGTAATCCTGAAAATGTAAGAAATTTTTCGGCGGTGGCCTATTTCTTTGCCCGATCGCTTCATTTAAAACGAAACGTGGCAGTCGGTATTCTTCATGCCTCATGGGGAGGAACGCCAATTGAAGCCTGGATCAGTGCCGATAGGCTTAAAACACATCCTGATTTTAGGGATATTGATACATTGTTGAATTCTCCTGAAGATTGGGTCAAGTTGCAAGCGGTGGGAGATAGTCTTGACGAAGTGAGGGAAGAGATTATACGAACTGCAAAAAGCGGTTTGGAGCTTGGAGTTAACAAGCCTGATTTTGATGACAGTGATTGGCAGCGGACAAATTATCCTGTAAGAACATTAAGTATACATGCACCTGCTTATAGTTTTACCTGGTTCAGGAAAACGATCGAATTGCCTGACGATGCAGTTGGAAAGGACTTTGAATTATTGCCTGGAAAATTGATTGAATCCGTTATCGTTTACTTTAATGGTGTTGAAATCGGACAAGGAAGGAACAAGAATAAAAGTTATCCGGTTTCCAAAGATTTAGTAAGGTCGGGTAAAAACCTTATTGCTATTCGTTTGGTCTCTCAGTGGACTAACGGACAACTTGGTAACGTTTATGATAATCCTGTTTTACAAAGTTTGGATCATTCCGTTTCGGCTTCTTTAAAGGGTGAATGGCTTTATAATTCCCAACTTGAACCTGAACTTCCTACTGGTCCACATTTCCAGAATACTCCTTCAGTATTATTTAATGCGATGATTAACCCCTTGATCCATTATCCGATAAAAGGCGTTATTTGGTATCAGGGTGAAAAGAATTCAGGAAATTATAACCAGTATAAATCATTGCAACCATTGATGTTTACCGATTGGAGGGAACGATGGAACTTGGGTGATTTCCCTTTTCTATTTGTCCAATTACCGGGACTTATTGAGACTTCATGGCAATGGATGCGAGAAGCACAGGCAACATCTTTAAGTTATCAAAACACCGGTATGGCAGTCAGCATCGATGTTAGTGATCCCTATGATTTGCATCCCCGAAATAAGGAGCCAATTGGTGAACGGCTGTCCTTGCTTGCTCAAAAAATTGCTTTTAATGAGGATATTGTCTGCGATGGGCCAAGCTATAAATCATCGCTTATAAAAGGATCAACCATCCATATTCAATTTACAAGTATAGGTGAAGGGATGATTACCAACGATAACATGCCCGTAAAAGGTTTTTCTATATCAGGTGACGATAAAATATTTTACAAAGCCAGTGCAAAATTTAATGGGGATGAAATAATTGTCAGTTCTCCAAAAGTAAAGAGCCCGGTAGCTGTTCGATATGCATGGGCTGGTATTCCAATCGTAAATTTATATAATAAGAAAGGCTTGCCTGCATTACCATTTCGGACTGATGATTGGTTAGAGTAAAGTTACACAACTAATATTTTGTGCAGATTCAAAGTCGATATTGACAAGTAATATCAATGCTGGAATAATAACATAAAAATGTTTCATTCGGTTACCATTGATCAGATTTGAGATTTTTTCAGGAAAAAAAATCAATTGAAACAAAAACGACTTTGAAGCGCACCATCTATTGATAAATTTGAAATGATCCAAAATCTATTATTCAATAAAGTAAGTCATTAATAATTCAGACATAAGAAAAAAACTATTGCTGTTAACACTACTTTGTGGAACTGTTTTGATGATCGCCCAGGCAAAGGGAGGACAATGGACTGATCTGTTCAATGGGAAGGAACTGAATGGATGGAAATACATGAACTATTAACCATTCCGACTATTGATAAAAAAAATATTATATTATGACTTAGTAAAATATCAGGATGAAACAGGTGACGATGAAGGTGTATTTAAGTTCATATCAAATCTTAATAATTTTTCTGAAAAGGAGGTCAAGGCTATTCCCAATGAAGGAGCACTTAAAAAATGGCCATTACATGATACTAAAATAAAAAATAAAGACTTACAGTTCATTGATCCATATCTATTAAAAATTGGAAATAAATTATCAATTTCAAGAGAAACACCACTCATACAAAAAATTGCACCCGAAAATTCAAGTGCTGCATAAAAAAAAGTGGTTCTTCACGGAAATGCGTACCTAAACGAATAAAAATGTAATTTTAGAATAAAAAATGTCAACGAGTCTACTCTATCATGGATTCGGCTTAAGCGATCAGGAATACCTGAAAACTGAATATCGGAATCGTACGGTAATATTTCATATTCAGACCAAAGCAGATAAATTGTGTTGTAGTGAATGCAGGAGCTTTTATGTTATAAAAAAGGGTTTTAATGAACGAATGTTCCGCATCGTTCCCATCGGATTGAAGCCTGTGTATTTAAAAGCAAGGATTCAACGGCTTGAGTGTAAGGATTGCGGGCTTATCCGACAGGAACGGATACGGTTTGCCGAGGAAAAAAAGCTATAACCGTCGATTGACCTGCTACATAACGGATCTACTCCAGTTCATGACAATAAAAGACGTGGCAAATATCTTCAAGAAAATAAATGAGGCAATCGACCAAACCCGTCGACTTCTTTTCAATGAGGAGAAAGACATAAACAAAAAGAGAAT
>JAENWH010000032.1 GCA_016650135.1 Peptostreptococcaceae bacterium | reverse complement strand
ATTGCTTCCAATTTTGATGACTACTTTTCTACTGCTACCAATAATTTGACTAATTTTGTTCATTTTTACTATTTCCCTTCCCTATTCATCACATTATGTGAACTATAATTATAACCTATTCATACAATGTTTTTCAATAGGGAATAATAAAAAAAGCAACTTGTTTATTGCATGTTTATTTCATAAAGGAACTCATATCAATTATTTCTGTCCCTTCAGGGAGTTGGAAAACCAAATCATCCACATTGCCGATTTCAAAATTCAAAACGAAAAAGTTCAAGAAGGAGTAATGGCGGAATACAATAATTTAATGGCAGCATCAAAGGATTTTACCAACATGGAAAAATTTGATAATTATCTTTTAAAACGCGCTAATGAGCGGGATATTCGGGCTTCTTACGATAAAAACAAAAACGTAATTATGTTAAAAACTCCGTCAGAAGGCCATTCCAGCGAAAATACCGTTAACATTCATATAACCATTGGTCTTAATAACATGGAAGATCGAGGCGTTTCAGTTGCCATGTCCTTATATATGATTGAAAATGTTCCTGAAAACAATTTTATGAGAATCCTATTCACCAACAATGAAAACGGCGATTTCGCAGGCGCCAAAGGACTGAGTTCCAGATATTTAAATGCGGATAACCAGATAATTCTGGACTGGAGTAATGACAAAGCAAATGATCCACCCAAATTTAATGTTATCAACGGAAGTGTAGCAACCGCCACTCATAAAATGATTACTTCCTTCGACTATAAAGACTCCGCTTATTCTGAGGCATATGAAGTTTCAATCAGTAATTTAAACGACGGGAAATCAAGCGCCTATTCCGGCAAGCACCCAAACCCAATTAAAATCCTCGGTGATTTGATGGCAAGTTGCAAATCCAGTGGCATCCTTTTTGAATTAGGCAGCTTAAATGGAGGAAGTTCAGCGGATACCTATCTCTCCGATGCATCCATAACAATGGTAATTAATGAAAACGATGTAAACAGATTTACCAATAAAGTGGAGACGGCTCAGAAAAAATTCAGTGACAATTATGCAAAAACGGAAGAAAATTATACCTATACCCTTGCAAAAATCCCTAAACCGGAAAAGGTTCCGGTTTAGGATAGTACAAACAGCATTGTAAACTTACTTTATACGTTGGATAAGGCGTTACCCTTAGAGATGAAGACACCAATGACATCATTACTGTTTCCAATATAGGCCAGGTATCAACCAAGGACAGTGAATTTCAATTACTCCTGTTCGCTCGGTCATTATCAACCTATGACCTCTTCCAGTTAAACGACACTTTTGATATTATTGCGTCTTTGTCGGAAGTGAATCATCAACTTCTGGACAGTACCCCTATTTGACCAGTAAAGAGACCAACCCTCTTTTAGAACGAATTACCATTCTGGGAATGGAGAAATACGGAATTAAGCCTGCCCACATAAACAGTTTTGAAAAAAACGAGAATGCCATTTTCAGGCAAGATGAGAATTCGAAGAATTTATTATCTATTAATGTGAATATGGGAAACTACATTGTACAAACTCAACTTTTGATGGACATCCTGAGTCAACCAAACCCGACGGTATAACCGCCGGGTTTTTTTAGTAAAAGCCCTTCATGATGTTTTCAGCAAACCGTTTTGCCTGTTCATCGATGTCTTTTATATCCAGTATGCTTTTCGGATTATTTGCTGTTTCGATAAGGGTGAAATTACTTGGCAGGATAAAGGCTTTATTCATATTCATTCCACTGATCAGTTGCTGGGCGACAATATCCCCACCGCTATAGCCTGAAACAATGATTGAAAACAGTTTTTTCTTGGAAAAATCATTATTTCTGAATAATGCTGTGAGTCGATTTACAAAAGCTGACAGGTTGGCTCCTAAAGCATCGTTGTAGTTTGGGCAAATCATTACCAGCGCATCGCAGTTTAAAATTCCGGGATATACTTGATCAACAATCACTCCACCGTAAACACATTTCCCTTTTTCACCATAATGAAGACAGGTGCTGTATGGGCAACCGATGCAATCGAATATCTCGCCATTCTGAAGTGAAACTTCATTAATTTCACAATTGGTTAAATGCTCTTTAACTTTAGACCACAAAATCAGGGTGTTGGATGTTTTGCTGTTACTGGAATGTAAAGCAAGAATGTTCGGACTGTCTTTTTTTTTAAATTCAAAATTCATCAACCGTTCCACAAGCTTTTTACCGGAATTAATATATGCACTATAGTTATCTGTACCCATATTTTTTGCAATTATCGTAAAGTTTTCAAGCGAACGAGTTCCTTCAACCAAAGGTTTTCCAATAAATGTGCAGCCGCTGGAATTGGCACTATATACGAGATCCCTGGCTATTGATTTCGTATAGAGTTCACTGTCTCCATCCACTATGATTACCGCAACAGAACCCTCAAAAATATCTTTGCGGAGTCTTATTTTTTTCAACATAGAATAAAGTTCCAGGTTAATTCCTGATTCACCAAGGGAAATTGCAAAAAGTATTCTTTTATTTCTTAAATCAGCAGCTTCGAATTCCTCAACGGTTCCAATTACTTCATATTTGAATTCAAGGGTGCTGTACTCCACTATTTCTGTCAGGCGTTTCGCTTTTTTCTTTTCCCTGCAAAGGGGTTTAACGACAATCAGTTCATTCATTATTATCACCACCTTTTTTATAAGTTAATCAGATTTAAATAAGCTTTTCTAATTCTATTGAAAAGCATTTCCGGTAAAAGCAAATTTTCTATTTCTGTTCTGTTATTTTGAATTCTGTTTTTGGCGCCTAAAAAAGCACCCTTCCCATTGTTTTCAAGATAATTTGAACTGTAATGCCACTCCCCTCCGATTGTAAGCAATATGGATATTGCCCCTGATGACAAAGCAGGCGCAATGTAGGGTTTAAAACCAATTTCCCTTGTCCGGAGATTCGATTCAACCGTTAGTTTTGTTAGTTCCTTAGAAGATGTGTCATCATAATGTTCAATGCTGTCGGCAATTACCAGGTCTTCTCCATGAGGTCCGAAAGAACGACCTTCCGTTAAATAGATCTTATATTTTTCATCTCTTTTAGCATGATAAGCGGCACGGCTGTTCATGACACCAAGACCGAACCCCTGTATCTGATATGGTTTTAGGGAAGAGCTGAGAAGAGCTGCCTTACAAAGAGGATCTATCGGGTCGGAGATGACGGCAAACAAACCATTAAAGCCTCTTTCTCCGGCCATTTGGGAATAATGCTCGACAATGGATTTATTCACTTCATATTGGGCCATTCTCACGTCATCCACCTCGGAATTAATTGTCGGTACAGCTTTTGATGCGCAAAACACAAATACATCACAATCGAACAAGTTTTCTTCTTTTACTATCCTGACCACCGGGAATTTTTCATAATCAAACGGATAATTGGTTTGATTCATCTCCTGTTCATATCGGGTCAGGACATCAGGGTTCACGTCATATATTCCAATAGTAGCTATATGTTCTCCACCTAAAAGCTTTAACCCGATCATCAGCGTACTGCCAACATCCCCCAAGGCCAGAATATGAACCGTTTTTTTGCCATCCGGCATCAACGGAGCCCCCTGTGCAGATAATGGTTTACCTGGAGTCCCCTTTATATTAATAATTTCTGATAAATAATTCATACGGCTCCCTTCCCCGGCGGCTATAATAATGTGCTTCTCAGTCTGATCAGCTTCTCAATATCATTTGCAACAAATACAGATGGTGCAAGGTTAAAATCATAAGACATGCAAGCCCCTGCATCGGGACAGGTGGGCGAAAGAATAACTTCTCCAAGCCTGTTTAAAGTTAGATTTTTCTGGAAAAGTTCCTGATATACTTCTTCCAATGAAAAAAGTATATTTTTTGCGTTTTTCAAGCACTCCATAGAAAAATCATATACTTTTTCTCTCGGCACCTCATTTAAGAAGGTTGGTGTAACATAGGGTATGATTAAATTGATTGAATTAATCAAACCGGAATTCATAGAAATTCCTTCTCTTTCAACACTGTCTCCACCAATAAACGGATACATGGTGGATTCAAGGAACCAGACTCTTAAATTAGGCACAAAATAGGCACTTTCCACAAGTCTGTCCTGGATTGTCATTAAATCTTTTCCTCTGCCGGATAAAATCCCCACAACGATTTTCTTCACGTCGATTCCTTCAGGCTTCAGAATTAGATCCAGTTTTTTGATTCTGTATCCTTTATGAAGCAAATCATCCACCAGAATAACGCCTCTGTCAAAAGATTTGATTATTTTAACCTGGTTGATCAGCTTAGAATAGTTCGGATATTCTTTAATTTTGAAAGTTTTGATTTCAGAATCAAAATATTTTTCAGTATGTAATGTTTTTGTCACTGTATTCGGAACGGCGAAGCCGTTTAAAATTTTACCGAATGGAACGCACATGTAATTTCCCAAGGTCCTTACGGGTTGTGGTTCTTTCGGCACATTGTTTATTTTTGTAATCATCCCAATTAACTTGTGATGGATTATCTCCTGGTTGACAGATAGTATCAGTGTGTTCGGATACATTTTTGCAGCCGATAACTGGAGGTTTTTATGCGCTTTATCAATCACATCTAGCACTCGTTCATTCTGATTAAACGGATACTTTATTCTGGCTTCCATATTCTGAATTAAAACGACTGGAAATTTCATGTCTACCTTGTAAATTATATCATCCTTCTGAATGTCTTCAAGTGACGAAAATCCCTGACGTTCCAGTGTTTCAATTAAAAACTGATTGACGTCTTTATTCCCGTGAGGGTGATAAATAGCATAAGTGAAGTCAAACATTAAACAGTCTGCCAGTGTTTCGCTAATCAGCAACTGAAGCACGTCCCTGATACTGGATTCCTGATTGTAGTAAAGGCCTCCGATTAAAACTCTTTTCCCAATTCCCTCTTCCCTTAGGTGCGCGGCCGTTTTGGCATTTAAAAATTCTTGATAAAGCCCAACTGTTTCAACCAATGAATAAGCAGACAACCCTACAATTTCATCATTATTTTCCCCATCCCTGATGACTAATCCCAATGTATCTGCTTTCTTCAGATAAAGAATTATTTCATTAATTCCTCTTTTACCCTTCAACAGATTCTTTGATAGTTCAAAAATTAGTTCTGTATCAAAAGAATCAACCTTTTCAATTTTGATTCCCTTCGTCAAAATGATACTTTTATACTGAGGTTCCCTTAAATACCAACTGTTGTCATAAATATAATTTTGTGCAACAGCATCAATCAAATTGGAAATGTCTCTATTCAGGTCTATATTTTCTCTTATTCTTGTTGAACTGATGTCCTCTAGGTGGGTCGGCAGTTTCAATTCTATTGATTTTGCTTTTATTGCCGAATAATCTTCGGTGAATTCCTCGCTTCCTTCAACAAGGCTGCTTCGTTTAAAGATAATATGGTTGAAATAATGAATGCTCCCTTCTCTGGGTGCAACCTTATAGGAAGATGCGTTGGCAATAACGTCACTTCCCACAACAATGTATATTTCCTTTTCAGGAAATAAGGATCGAAGATTATTCAGATCTTCGATATTACTCAGGTTTACCTGTATTTCATCAGGGATTACAAAAACATTCCTCTCATTGGCGACGGACATGGTTATTATTTTTCTTCTCACTTTTCTTGGCTGGGTTTTCTTTGACCATGAAAATTCATCCAGTGCAAGATATACTTCATAACCAAGTTTTCTGATTTCCTTAACAATCCCCTTATGACTTAAGGAAAAAGGATCAAATGTGCCTGGAAAAAACGCTATTTTATCTTTCTCAACAATTTTAAAATCTCCGTATTTCATGGAATACTCGGAAATAAACCGATAAATATGATTGAGTGATGCTGCGCTGTTGAAAAATTCCAATTGTGACTCTTGTTGTTCTATTAAAAGAACCAGCATTTTTTTAAATAACAGGTTAAAAATAACATCCTTATTTTCCAATGATAATTCTTTACTTGCGAATATGTATTTACCGATTACATGAAAAGCCTCCTGACTGACCACCTGATTATAATTTGCCAGGCCTTTTAACAAAAGCCCCACCAGTCTTTCTCTTCGGGCTGCATAGGTATTCTCGTCTTCAATGAAACGATTCACATAGTCCGGATATTTGCAAAGCAAAATGCCGATTGTATTCAACGTAACAGAAGCGATTCTGTCGTTTCTGCTTTCCAGAAGTCTGGCTATTTGTGTAATGCATTCATCCAGCTCGTTTGGATGTAAGAACAGGACTATTTCTCCCAGATATTCAGGAATATATTTGGAAAACTGATATTCGCCGATTTCCAGCCCTTTGGTCAGTTCTATTACAATTTCATTTCTTTGATCCAGAGACAGCAGGCTGATTACATAAGGAAGTGCGGCACCGGCAGTGTGCCTTACTGTAACTCTTTCGCTTACTTTAAGGAGATTAGACAGATGTGTTGCAATGTGAAGTTTTTCTTCTCTTCTACCCATCCTAAGTCGATCAATTAAATATTCAATATTAACCGCTTTAATAACCCAGGGAGTTCCCACTTTTAAATTTTCAAGGAAAATATCGGAGGTGGATTCTCCAATGCCGTACAAAGTTTCCCGGCAATCGTTTACCACTTCACTGTCATGACCCAGCATGTTTAATATTCTGTTTTTCAAGTATACACTGCTGATATACTGGGTTCCCACCGCCTCAACGCAAATTTTTATCTGCTGGCTGACTTCCTCATTTATATAGGCATTGTCAAAACTTCTCACATAATATTCCAAAACTCTTAAAATTCCCAGTTTGATTTCTTCAGATTCTCTGTAGATTAAGGACACGCAAAATCCCAGCAGGCTTTCCTTTTGCTTTTCATCGCATAGATTCAATGGTAAATAAAGCATGGAATCTAAAAGTATAAATGCTGTGGCTTCGTCTATGATGGAATTGTTGAAGTACTTCAGAATTATATTCAGGTATTTTTTCTTTTCATCCTCTTTTGCACGGGATAGCATGGCATTTACAATTATTTTCAGGGTATACCCAATCCATCTTTTATGGCTCTCTTCTATCTTATATTCCGGGAATACGATTTTATTAAAGTATTCATCGCACAAATCAAGACTTGAATATTCTTCGCCGCTTATATTAACGCTATTTGGGATTTCTTTTCTGAATTCTTCGTCGTAATAAACAATTATGTTACCCATGAGTTCAGCGGCAAGCCTGCGTATATCCCCTTCTCTGTGCATAAGAAGTTCATATAAATAGTTCATGGTCATCAGCTTTTGCTTTTGAGTCATATAAGTTGAATATTCATAAAATATATTTAAGTAGGACCGAATTTGTTTCCACTGCTTTTCTGACCTGGCAGCCTCCAGTAAATCACCAAACTCCACCTCATCATTGAAAATTTTCATCAAGGATATATTATGCTCTATGGCCAGGTCTTTAATTCTTTTGATTGCCTCTGAACTGGACATCAGCGACTCGAACTTTTTCTCAACTTTTTGTAAATCTTTGTTTTTTAAATCAACAGAAACACCAAGGCCAATCATATATTCCTCAAAATCCTTTATTTTAGAATACACTTTCTCGTACCTTCTTCTTTTTACGTTGTCCACATTATCTAATTTGTTAAGAATTACGTCAAAGGACTGCTTAAGACTGTAGTAATTAATTTGTTCATTACTGGAATCATCTCTAAAACTCTTTACCCTGAAATCAGCATAAATCAGCACGAGGGATTCGACTGATAAATTTTCAAGTTCCAGATCCCAGGTTGAATGATTTGTTGCGATATGACCGATAACAGGCATATCGTTACTTTTGAAGAAAATATCCGTATAGTAATAATGCAAATAAGGAATTCTGATTGACTCAGTGTCTTTGCAGCCGAATTTACCAATGTCATGGCCTACCGCAGAACCGGACATTAGAGCCATATCAATTGGAACTCCTAGTTTAGACAATTGTTTACCAATAATCAGTGAAATCTTATGAACCCCTGATATATGTCCAAGAATATTGAATTTTGTTAGTTCGCCATAAATAAGCATAAATTCATTTATATACTTTTCACTCCAGTATTTTGTCAATTTTTCATACTCATGCCGTCCATGGCAGTTCACATATTCGTCGGGGCTCAGGAACTGAATGATTTCCTGTTGATTCAGGACATTATAAACTTTTGTTTCCTGTATAGTTCGAATGGTCTGGAGGATAATTCCCATACAAAGCCTGTTGTTGTTTTTTTCCGCTTCATAAACTCCATCTGGGAATAACTGTTTAATTTTAAAATCAGCTATATACTGCTGCCAACCAGATTCCGGTTCTATTGCTATTGTTTTCAATAGGGGGCTAAGAGCTTTTATTATTCTGCCACAATCCAAAAGTTCACTGGTTTTAAAATTGCTGAAATTATTAACCCAATCATTATTTATTAAAATATCCTGCATTTCTTTTTTTGAACAATTATGTGATTTAAGAAAACTCCTGTTCAGCAGGTCTTGCTCGATATGCTTTGTTATTTCCAATTGCATTAAATTTTCCTCCTTGAAAACACCTGTTTCAAATAAAACCTTTTAAAGCTATTTGGCCTTCCTATTTTTTCCATTTTATCATACCTGTTATACTGGCACAACTAAAAGGATACTTGCCTTACTGCCTTATAGTATTGATTTTATTAGTATTATACACCAAAAGTCCAGTTGAAAATTTTATTCTTTATCATTATTTGCGGATTAATCAAAAAGAAATGCAACCGGTATTTACCTGCCGTATTTCGGGAGTTTGACACTTGTAAAATTGAAATGCACCTCAAAAGCTTGAAATAACTTATTTTTTTTTGCTTTTTTTTAATATTTTACTTGAGTACCATTGAGTACTGTGATAAAACATAAGGATAGAAAGAAAGCTTTAAACCTAGCATTTGCAATAGGTTTAAAGCTTTTTACTCTTTCCAAGTGTCAAAGATGGGATTATAACTCATTTATACAATGGTTTTCAATAGTAAATGCATAAAAATAAAACATGTTTATTGCATATATGCTCCCATATCAATTATTTTTGTTCCCTCAGGAAGTTGAAAAACAGAATCATCAACATTACCAATTTCAAAATTTAAAAACTCAGCAACAATTTTGTCCTGGCCACTTTGACTTTCAACCTTTAAAGGCATGCCGTATTCTTCCTAAATCCATATCTTTCCTTTTCCACCCTCAAAATCGGTTTCATAAACCAGGCATTCTTTTCCGTCAAAGGTTTCTTTGCTGGTGAATAACATATTATCCGGATTAGATTCTTTCAAATAATCTTTTGGCGAAGTAACGTCCATATTTGAATCCCCAATTCGCATAACCATTGCTTGATTTATTTCTGGCTGATACACATAAATCAACTGTTCTTGAGCATTAATAATTGAAAAGATAGGTTCACCGTCAGCTAGATTTTCCATTTCAGATCTCATATTTCCTGCTTTGACCCACATTTTATTTATTGCTTTATTCCCATCAGGCAATGTTAAAACATATTCATAAGAAAATCCATCTTAACTCATCCCTTTTGCTATTAATTCCTTTACCTTTATAGTTGGCTCTTCATTATTTACAGAATCTGTTGGAACAATTTCCTTGTTTTCGCTATTCCCTCCGTATGAACAAAGCTCAATGGCAATGGCAATTACACTTATCAACAGTAACACAAAACCATATTTTAATTTCATTATCATTCGCCCCTTTCTTTCTTGTGTATCACTATATTTACATGTTTATAACTATTGGTGCTAGTATAAAAGTGTAGACACGGAAAGTTTAACAAGCTAAAATTTAAGATAAAAAAGAGCGTGTTAAACAATGTCTAAAAATGATGTCCGATTTACGGATGAATTCGAAAAACAGATTGTGGAGCTTTATCGTTCAGGTCAGTCAGTCAATCAGCTGAGTAGCGAATATGGTGTATCAAACATATCCATTTACAAATGAATCAAACAACTTTCACCCATCTAATTCAATTAAGCTAATAAGCATTCAGCAAAAAAATATTTATTTCGATTTTTTTCGCTGTATACTTGCAAACTGAAAAATAATTGTTTATAATAATCACGAGGTTATCCCCCTGATAATCTCATTAATCTCTAATCCCAAAATACCCCTTTTGAACGAAATAGACTGCTCCCCTGCAGTCTATTTCGTTTTTTTGTTTTTTTTGTTATAATGGGTATAAGTTAGATAGGTGGTGATTATTTCGCATTACATAAAAGAATATTGTCCAGATGAGTTGTATAGTTCAAACGCTTTTGATTTTTATTTTAAAGGTTTGAATTTTGGTGTGCTGGATATAGAAACTACTGGGCTTAGCCCTGATCATTCAGCCTTTATACTAGGAGGTCTGCTATGTTATAAAGAAAAAACATTTGAGCAGTATTTTGTCGAGGATTTCTCCGAAGAGAAACAGGTCCTTGAAGAATTCATAGAAAGAATTAAGAGTCTTGATGTTATTCTTACTTATAACGGTCAAAATTTTGATATGCCTTTCATCATTAAAAGAGCTAAAAAACTCGGGATTAGTATAGAATTTAAATTACCCTATAACCTTGACCTGTATTTAGTATTAAATGCACATTCCCATTTAAGAAAAATACTTCCTAATTTAAAGCAGAAAACAATAGAAAACTTTATGGGGCTTTGGAATGATCGGGCAGATGAAATTTCAGGCAAGGAAAGCATTGATTTATATTACAGTTATTTAAAAAATCAAGATTGTCAAATTAGAGGCATTATCTTGCTCCACAATAAAGATGACGTGCAGCAGCTTTCAAAGATGCTTCCCATTATCGAGAAAACTGATTTTCATAAAGCAATGCATTATATGGGTTTTATTATCAAACCCTCTTCTGCCTTTATTGATTCCGATAATTTGCTTAAAATCAGCAAAATATTCATTTCCGGAAAAGAGTTGTCTGCAATTGGCAGTCAGGGCAATATGGCTATGGATTATTCCTCTTTCGGCAGTAGCAACGCCAACTTCAATCTGAATTTCAATAAAGCAAACAGTTCTTTTCAATTTTCCATACCATTACAGGTTTTAAGTGGTAATACTTTCTTAGACATGCGAAATTTTTTAAGGACTTTTAACGAACTTGAAAAGTACACTTTTTTTGAAGAGGACTTCCTTATTATTAAGATTGACAATCAAATTAATTATCTGGAAACAAATCATTTTATAAAATTATTTTTAAACAGTTTAGGAGAAATGTGATTATGAGAACACGATCAAGACTAGACCAGGTATTCGCTGATGCTTTTCCTGTTCCTTTTGATGAAAAGTCAAAATTTGTTTTTTTTAGTGATCAGCACCGAGGTGATGACAGCCTTTCCGATGAGTTTGGAAGGAACAAACATATATTCAACCATGCACTTGAATATTATTATGATAATGACTTTACTTATATTGAAGTAGGAGATGGCGATGAACTTTGGGAACATTCAAATTTTGAACATATAAGAAGCGCCCATGCTAAAACTTTCGATATACTCAAGAAATTTTTTGATTCGGGCAGATTGCTGATGATTTTTGGAAATCACAACATGCTTTTCAAACACAAGAAGAATGTCGAAAAATATTTGTAT
>JAENWH010000394.1 GCA_016650135.1 Peptostreptococcaceae bacterium | reverse complement strand
GTTTTCATCTAAATTCAGTGCTTTTGATTCATCGGTGGTTCTTGTAAACTTTAAATTTTTAAAATCAAGAGGATTATCGCCAGCTAAAATATAATTCTTTGTTTCTTCGTCGAACAGATTAGCATTTTTCCTGAAAACCTCTGTTGCAGTTGTTGCCATAGGGCTGTCCACATAAACCATGATCTTGTCTAGGAAATCCCTATGTTCCCCATGATTTTCATAGAACCTGTTCAATTCAAATATCAATTCCTGTGTTCTGCCAACAGCAAAGGATGGGATAACAACTGTACCTCCCCTTTTTGTTGTATCAAAAATAATTTTCATCAGTTCTTCTATACTTGTCGCATTTTCCGGATGAAGTCTGTTTCCATAGGTCGCTTCCATAATCAGATAATCGGCACTTTTAATGATGGTTGGATTTCTGAGTAATGGCCTGTCCATCACGCCAAGATCTCCGGAAAAAACAAGCTTTGACACATTATCATTTTCTTCAACCCATAATTCAATAATGGCCGAACCTAGTATATGGCCTGCATCATTAAATACAAATTTAAGTTTTTCATTAAATTCAATTAATTGATCATAAAGAACCGGAACCACATATTTAAGAGAATCAACCGCATCATTCACAGTATATAATGGTTCAACCCTCTCTTTATTAGTTCTTGCTCCCTTCTTATTTTTCCATTCAGCTTCCTTCTCATGGATATATCCACTGTCCTTCAGCATTACTTCAAGGAGATCAGCAGTCGCATCTATACAATATATTTTACCTCTAAATCCCCTTTTCACAAGAAGAGGTATTCGTCCACAGTGGTCTATGTGTGCATGACTTAATATAACAAAATCTATTTCCGCCGGGTTGAATGGAAATTCCTCGAAATTCAAAGCATCCATCGCCTTCCCACCCTGAAACTGACCACAATCGAGAAGTAATTTATTCCCATCTGTAGTTATTAAATGGCAAGATCCAGTCACACCTGCCGCTGCTCCACAAAATTTTATTTTCATTCTATTCGTCCTCCTTAATAATCGTCTGTTTATCAATATCTTTTTAATTCATTATATTTATTATACAACTTTATGATAAAAATGCACCTAAAATAAGTTCTATTTCTTGTAAATCGCACAAAAAAAGAAACAGGAGTGGATATTTCTATCCGTTCCTATTTCTCTTAAACAAATTCATATTTGTTAGGTGATTTATTTTTATTTTGCATCTACTTTAAGTACTGCATTTAGCATTACTGTTGCTCCAGCTGTACATTGTTCTGGTGTTGAGAATTCAGGTTCGCAATGAGAATGTCCATCCTTTGATACTACAAATATCATTGTTGTAGGTATCATATAGCTGGCAAACTGTGCATCATGACCTGCTCCACTGTTGATGAACTGATGTTTAACACCGGTTTCTGCTGCTGCTTCTTTTGTAATTGCAATTAGCTCCTTATCAAAGTATACTGTATCTCTTGCCCATGCCAATTCAACTTCGCATCTGCATTTTGCCCATTCTTTTGTTTCAAGGTTCTTAACGATAGCAAGAACCTGTTCAAGAACCTTAGGGTCCTCATGTCTTACATCAATTGAGAAGTCGATTAAATCTGGAATTACAGTATGTACACACGGGTGACACACGATTTCTCCGGTTGTATAAACAAGCTCTGGTCTGCCTAACTTATCAATTTCCGAATGTAAGTGAACAAGCGCCTGTGCTGCTGCAAATAAAGCATCCTGTCTCTTGTGCATTGGTGTAGTTCCCGCATGATCTGCCTGTCCGTAGAATCTTATTCTATAGTTAAACATACCAAGTACACAAGTTACAACACCAACGTCATTTCGCGCATCTTCAAGGATAGGTCCCTGCTCAATATGAATTTCAAACATTGCTTTATATTGATCAGCATTCAATCTGTATTTCTTATCGCCCTTAAACCCTGACGCCTCTAGAGCTTCTCCAAAAGTTGTAGTTCTATCTATCACGCTCTTTGATGCAAGCATATTCTCAAGTTTAAATTTCTTTCCAATAGCTTCTGGTAAAACATCATTACAAATAACACCAGAACTCATCATGGCTGGTGGATATAAAGAACCTTCTTCATTTGTCCATATCATCGCAGTCATTGGATGTTTGTGCGGAATATTTTCAGCAACAATTGTCTCTAACACTTCCATACCGCCCATGACACCTAAAATACCGTCATAATTCCCGCCATTCTTTACAGAGTCAACGTGAGAAGCCATAACAATTCTCTTTGCCTTTGGATCTGATCCAGCAATGGTTGCGTACATATTCGCCATATCATCAGTTTCTATAGTAGCGCCAATTGCTTCCATTCTTTTAACGAATTCATTTCTTGCCTGGATTGCTTCAGGAGAAAGCGAATATCTGGTTATTCCGCCATGTCCCGCATCGCCGAACTTGCTGAAAGTTTTAATTTTATCTTCCATTCTTTTTAC
>JAENWH010000053.1 GCA_016650135.1 Peptostreptococcaceae bacterium | reverse complement strand
ATCCCGCTTTTCTGGCACTCTGCAGCCAGCTCTCGCCAATTTTCATATTTCATAACTGTTTTACCTCCAAGTTATATTCTTGGATATATTATTTCATATACGTCAGTCTCTGGCAATGCACCCCCGCGTTGAGCACTTACATTTATTTAAAGCAAGAGTCATTCTTCTTGGGACTCGAGGAAAATACCAGAGTGTCAGATGGATACATTTGTTATGTTTTATGTGGTTAAAAATTAGGTGTTTTTAAAGAAAATGACGAATCATCCATATTAAATATAATGACCATTTTGCCAGGAATTGCATGGGATACAGTAAATAACTCTAGTTTTTAACGCACCAGAAATACTTTGTTCAATTTCTTTTTAACCTTTGAATCCGGATCAGTTGTCAGCCAAGAGAACCGAAAATGTTTTGGTGAAAATTTCTGTGCCCACTTCATTTTCTAACTGGTCTAAACCTTGCAAACACAATATTTGGAACATGAATTCAACAAGAAACTAATCCTCAAAGAATAATTTCTGAAAAGATAAGTTGGAATTACCTTCCCTGTGTTCGTGCCGTGTTCTTTGGCCATTTCCGCGACTGAAAGATGATGGTTTTTTCTCCATAATAGATTTAATTAATTCAGTTCTCTCTTTTTATTTGGGTTTTTATTTCAGCTTGTGCCTGAGGACAGCATCTATAACATATGATGAGAACCAAGAGGGTTGTTGTCACATTATCAATTAGGTTAGCTCAAAGAAAACAGTAGTGCTTATCAAAATGGTGCTGCTTTACGATAAATCAAAATAACATTAATAATTTATCCCCCGCATGCTAACAGCAAATATCAATCATCTTATAAAGGTTTGGTGGCAGATGTGAATGTAACAAAAAACTATACCTAAATGTAATAAAATTAAAATATGAAAATGATACCAAAATCATCAAAAAATAGACAACTTTAGCTAGAAAAATGTAACATAATGTTATACAACGTTGAAGAACGCCTTGGCGATATTATGATAGAGCTTAATGAGGCTTCTAATATAATACGAAAGGAACGTGAAGCTCGTGAGGAAGCCGAGCGTAAGCAGCAGGAAGAAGAACGGTGCAAAGAAGAACACATAAAACGTTATAACGCCGAAGTGGATTATACTCTCGCACTGACGAATCAAGCGGAGGATTATGATATTGCGTGCAAAATAAGACGCTACATCTCGGATGTCGAGTCCGCCGGGGACCTTGACGAAAAAACAGTAGCATGGAGCGAATGGGCGAAGGCCAAGGCCAAATGGTATGATCCGACAGTAGCAAGAGAGAATGAGTTTTTAGGAAGACGCGAACACGAAAAGGACAAGGCTGAAAATGGGTTGGAACATGCCAAATATAGATGTTCGTAAGGTCAGAAAGATAAAATCATCACTTTCAGATCCTGCGTTGCCTGCATTCATGTCGTTAAAACTGATATTAAATAATTTTTTCGAATATTGGATCCCCAACATCTTCTTCGGAAAAATGATTGCAAACACAGTCCGAAATATATTGAGTTCGTGGGTGAGGTTTAATTAACCCAAGATTACTGTCAAAAGATAAGTATATAATTCGATCGGGCATACTTTTCGTCCATCCCGTTAAGAGATCAACAGAAATTCCAACTGCGGTGGATGCAAGAACTCCGTTGGCCCAAACTACTTGTGGTCGAATCCCGGCAACGCCATATAATGCATTTTCTTTTGCTAAATTGTTTTCGTTGAGGAAATTCATACATGAAAGACATGGACCTCCAGGCATTGATAAAATAACCTGACCACTCATAACAGGTGGTTGGCCTTCTGCTGCCGAATGAACATCGACACCGATATCAATAAGTGGAATAAGGTATCTTCTTGTACATATCTCAAGTTCTCGTCTTTCTGCAAAACCATCCACGCATCCGAAAACTATATCACATTGTCTAAGCGAAAAGGGATCTTGTTGCCAGCGTTTCTGAAAAGGTTCAATAATAGCATCTGGTTGTAGTCCTTTAATTAAGCGCGTGGCGATCTCGATTTTAGGGGTCAATAATCTAGCGTCTTCACATGTTGCTCCAACTAATCTATTGAGATTTGAAACTTCTACAACATCCGCATCATAAATAACAAAATTCTTAAATCCGATATGGGCAAGTTGCTGGACAATGTGGGAACCGCCGCCTCCTAAACCAACAATGCCGACGCGACAATTTGTAATTTTATATTCTGCTTGTGCTCCAAGAAATGTTTGTCTGCTAAATTTATCATTTGACATCATTAATACCTCGTATAAACTTCCATGGGGTAGCCAACAACTGTAATTTTATCAACAAATACGGGAGTTTTTGATTTTGGCAGCCAAATTTTTGATACTAAGCAATCCTTACTTAATAAAAGTGCTCCATGCGCAGAGTTTGGACTTATCGACTGAAATGAGTTTATTAGTGGCGGAAGATTATACAAGTCGGTTTTGCTGAATCTCGGTATACCTAAATTATTGTGCATATGAACGTGTAAAACTCCTTCTCCAGTTTCCAATGATCTTTGCATGACATCTCTGATTGCATTAGAATTTATTTTTGCGCCAACATTCATATCGGGAATATAGTCATCTTCATGTACAGGAAAATATTTGGTAGCTAAAACTTGCACAATTTTATTATCTTGTGTATCCTTTCTTGTAAAAAGAAATCCAATCCTTTCATAAGCGTAACTATGAGGTCGTTTCAAATCAGCTAAAATAGTATTATAGATTGATTGTGGGATCTTTAGTTGAAGCATTATCCAAGCCCCCTTATATGTGTGGCAATCATTTGAGCAAGCCTTAGATTGTCTTTTGTAGTCCAAGAAAATGCATACCAATTCCTTTCTAGTATTCGTATTCCATTAGCGTTCCAGTTTAAAATTTTGGAAGTTTGAATTATGTCAGAAAAGTATAACCTGGAGTTGTATCCATCTCGTGGAGTGGGACACAGTAAAACATCTGACACTGAAGGGGTGCAATTGGTAGGAAGTTCGAAATTTGGTATAAAGAAGAAGGGATACCCCCCTTCCTCACTCTTGAAAACTTCAGGAAACATGTTCTTTAATTCTTCGATTTGATCAGATGGAAATGTCATAGTGGTCCGCCTCCTTAGGAAGAACTGGAGTCTTTAGGATGGCTAACGAATACTTCATTACCTTTTATTGTAAGACTTTCATTATCAAGGAGTAATATGAGTTTTTGATCGACTACTTGCTCCAAATCATAGGCTAGTGAAACTCCACCAGCTGCTTTAATTTCAGCGACATTTTTACGCCCTCGATGAATGGGTATTGTCATTCCATCAATAACAATATTTACAATATTACCATGTTCTTTGTCGTGATTTTTTTCTTGTTCTAATTCGTGATCCATATTAAATACTCCTTTTCTAAATCTAATTTTAAATTAATTATAAGCTCATTAAATGCAGTTGTCAATAACAAATGAAATAAATATTTATAGCAAACGTTATAAATATTGCAAAATATTATTGCATATGTTATAGTAAATTAATAAATTAAAAATATATTATAAAGAGGTGCTGGTAGATGTCAGTTTCAGAAAGAATCGCAAAAAGAAGAGAAGAACTCAAACTAACACAGACCGAGTTAGCAAGAAGAGCGGGACTTAAGCCGCCAACAATTAGCCAATATGAATCTGGAACACGGAGTCCCTCTTATGAAGCTTTGATAAAACTATCAAGTGCTTTAGACGTCACTTCGGATTTTTTAATTTCTGGAGGCGAAATTAAGTCAGACTTAATCAATGAAAAAACTGCTAAGATTCTTATCAATGTTATACAGAATATGTCGATAGAGAACCGGGAAAAATTATTACAATATGCGTCCTTCTTAACTAATACACAAGTGGTAAATTTCGGTATACCAATTCTTAATAGTCCTGCGGAATATTCGGATTATGTTTATAAAAACTTTAGCAATGGTGAAGTGCCAGTTAATGTTTTTGAAATCGCAACAAAAATGGGCATATCAATTTATTATGATAACTTACAGGGTGAGTATGAAGGCCTTCTTGTTAAAAGTTCCGGAAAGTGTTTTGCAGTCCTTGATAAGAATATGGATTTTGAACGTAGAATAAAGTTTACTTTAGCAATGCTTATTGGGCATGCAGCTATGCCATGGCATTTGAAATCAAATTATTATATACGAAAAAAAGGAACTTCAACATTGCATACAATTGACTTCCATGAGATGGAAGCACAGAGGTTTGCTGCATTTTTGTTAATGCCCCAGATCCATTTTATGAAAGATTTAAACAAAGAAATAATAGGTATGGATGGCGTTAAAGAATTAGCAGAAAACCGTTATGATATTTCTGTTACGACATTTCTTAATCAGATGGTAGATTTTCGTGGTGAAAAATATGCGTTTATTCAATCAAAATCACATGAAATAGTTTCGATGCATCAAGGAAAACGGCCTATTGTTGAAGCAATAAACGAGAACAGTAGCGCATATTCTTTTTATAAAGGTCTTATTTCCCAGCAAGAAGAGATTAGAAATGCAGAGGTGCCAGCGTCGTTTTGGTTCTCGGATGCAGAAAAAGATGAAACAGTTTTTGAAAGCTCAATATTTAATCCTAAATTTGGTAATGCACTAACACTTGTTACAATCAAATAGTTAAGTAAATCTTATATACTCAAGGTGGTGTACTATTTAGTTGCGGAATCCTTCATAGGTGAATGTTCAAACCTCGAACTCTTACGATCAAATGCAATCAGGTGACTATGGTGAACCAATCGGTCAATTAATGCTTCTGTCAGTCGCCCTGCGTAGGGGAAGCAGTAAAAGCTTCATTTGATCTTTTTGTCTCAAAAACGAACATTTGTGATACTAATTTTACTGGTAGAGAAGCTAAAGTGGTTTAGTTATTAGAATGTTATTGAATAATTATTTTATTAGATGTAAAATAAAGCAAATGTTGACAATAAAGACAATAGGTTAATGCAAGTTAGCGTTACATTTTTTTATTTCTAAAAATATAATTATGAATTTTGGAGATTAGCTAGATGAAAAACCTTGAATATAAAGGAATTTGGTGGACACCAAATAATCCTGAAATTACAGTTAGTGGAACACTTGTATATACTGAAAATAATGGCTCGAATTTAGAAATTATAGGTACGTTCAACAAAAGCGGGGAAGACAATTATAATATTATTTTGGGGAAAACAATAAATGGAAAAGATATAACATTACATAATTGCTTAACAATTAATGAATCTTTTAACTCAAATGAGCTTACTATTACAAACATATTTGCTCATACTATTTTTGATGGAGTTCATTTTAATACAAACGAAGACATTGAATTTGATGAAATTTCATGTCACTATTCTAACGTTGATGAATGGGCGGGATTTGAATGCTTCAAAATAACTAATGAGAAAAAGGGACAAGTAATAAGATATAGATACCCGAAAAGTATTTGCGCTGGAATAGACAATAATTATGCTGTTGAAGTATTTGCCAAAACTAGTTTTTCTAGCAGTTCATTTGGACAAAAGGAAATTAATATTGTTCAAAAAATATATGTAAAGGTAAAAAATAAAAATCTTAATTCATTTGAAGATCATGTAGAAATGGTACAGCATATGGGAAGATTTATTAGTTTAGGAATAGGAGAACCTATTATACAGTTTGAGATGATTGGTCAATCTCCAGCGAATAAAAGGGAGTATGATGACAATATAATATACCCAGACATAAAGATTTACCCATATGTAAAGAACGAATCAGTTAATAATAGGCAAGTGCATCGGTATAATATGTTATTCAATTTGAAGGAGATTGAAGACCATTTCGAAGTTCATATAAAAAAATGGTTTGATAACAAAGAACTGTTAAATCCAATTAATAATTTGTATTTTGGAACTATATATAACCGAGAAATGTTTTTAGAGCAGCGTTTTTTAAGTTTAGTTCAAGCTTTAGAATCATACCATAGGAGAACGAGGAACAATTCTGAAGTAGAAGATGAAAAACATAAAATTAGAATAGATTCAGTCTTAAATTCAGTTCATCGTGAACATAGAGAATGGCTAAAAAGTAAATTAAGATACAGTAATGAACCTGGACTTCGAAAAAGGTTAAAAGAACTATTTGCAGGAATTGATATTTTTGAAAACTTGGAATCGTCAAAGAAAAGAAGATTATTCATTAGTAAAATATGTGATACTAGAAATTATCTTACTCATTATGATGTCACCCTTAGAAAGAATTCGTTTAAAGATAAAGAATTAGTTGCTGTATGTGAAGAATTAAAAGTTATAATCCTTTTTTGTTTATTGGTAGAAACAGGCCTTGATACTTCATATATTAAAGAAAAGATTAAAAAGAAATATGAAAGATACGAGCTATTTAAATTATTATAATATTTAAAAATCGGCATATATAAGAGAGAATAATCTACCCAGGGAGATGTTGTATCAATAAGTAATATGGATTTGAAATATAATTAATTTAGACTGAGAGTAATTCACTTGGGGGATAATAAAAGAATGTATTAAGTGTGGCAATCAGTTTTCTTACAAAGAAAAATTCCTTTCTTCTTTTCCGGTATATAAGAGTATTGTATGCCATGTTTGTGGGACAAAATATCAGGTTAGTGTTTTGGGTAGATTGTTCTTTGGAATATTAATAGTGTTGCCAATTAGCATACAGATTTTTTTGCCAGAAGTTTTTCACGATGGCTTGATTTATTTTTTATTAAGTTTATTCTATTTAGCAATCTTGTCATATACATATCCATTCTTTGAGTTACTTAAATTAGAAATGGCTAAAGATACTGAAGTAGGGGAATGAAAATTCTGCTAAAAATCAACTATATAATGTGACACAGCCAATAAAATATAGTTCATGTCATGATTAAAATTTATTATATAGTGAGGTGTATATTTTTATATAGAAATAATTATTGCCATAATATAAAAACATAAACAATACTGTGTTGCATTAGAGTATACCATTATGAAATGCGCTAATAATGCTTCGATAAAATATCACATAATATATTGAAATATTTCAAAACAAAAATTGACGTGAATAATATTTCTGTTGAGAGCCATCGTTCCGATTTTTTAGAGCCACCCTGTTCATAAAATAGAGCCACCTCTGTACCCATGAGAGCTACTCGGATTTTCCTGTATAATGAGTTAATGCACTTTAACAGTGTAAATAATTCAACAGGAGGTCTCAAAATGACCAAATATCGTGAAATCCTTAGGCTATATAGTCAGGGAATCAGCCAACGCAGCATCGCATCCAGCTGCCAGTGCTCTCGAAACACAGTCGCCATGGTAATCAGTCGTGCAAACCAGCATGAACTGTCATGGCCAATATCCCAAGAAACAACCGATGCAAACCTTCAGGATCTGCTATTCCCGGAAAAGAACATTTCTTCCAACCGAAGAATTCCGGACTGCAGTTTAGTTCACAAAGAAATGTCTATAAATAACGGAGCTCTCCCAGACACTAAATACAACAAATACAACGGATGTCACAGGGAATGGGATGTTATTGTTGCAAACAGGCTTTCTGATGAAATAATAGATGTAGT
This sequence comes from Peptostreptococcaceae bacterium, assembly GCA_016650135.1. The sequence goes on along the minus strand of JAENWH010000053.1, from coordinate 1,538 downwards.
GGATAAAGTTTATACCAGGGATTTGTTTAGTAGGGACTAATAGACGCAATAGTAATATAAGCATAGTGCGTTTAATTCCGATTGAGTGATAATTCAAGAAGGAATTTTAAATTAATGCACCAGAGGAGGGAATTATGGACAACATAGGTATTCTAATTTTAACATTATCTGTATTAGGTGCTATTTCTTCGATAATAGCTATATACAAAACATTCAAAATAAATGTGGATAATTCGAATAAAGAGGAACTAAAAAATATTACTGAAGACTTAAAGAAAAACATTGATACTTCTATATCGCATATATTTGATATAATGTTATCTAATGTTGCTGAACTTAAAGAATATTACACTATAAGCAAAAGACAAGCTAATCAATCATTTAAAATAGCATCGCTAATGAGTTTATTTGGATTTTTAATCTATATAAGTGGACTGGTTGCAGTTCTTTATTGGGATAAAGACGTTAAAGCTATTACATTAATTTCGGGAACTATTATAGAAGTTGTATCCGCCTTGTCATATTGGCTGTATACTCAATCTATTAAACAACTTAATATTTACTATAATAACTTAGCATCTACCGAAAAATATTTGACTGTAATGCAATTGATCGAAATGGTACCTGAAGAAAGAAAATATGAAGAATACAGAAATTTAATTAATTACATTTTGAATAATAACCAAGATTCATTACGGCACATGAGAGAAAAACAGGTGGAATAAAATAACGGTGCCAGACAGTGCGGCCGAGCAAGGTGGAACAGCCGTCAAGGCTGGATTTCTAATGGGGTGAAAGTCCCCTGTCAACAATTGACTGATTCGGTTGACTAGCATATCCGGAACGCGGGGAGGTAACAAACCGTGGGGTGTTCGGATGTAAAAGCCACTGGGGCTTTGCATTACATAGAGAATGTGAGGGTTACAAGTTATCCACTGATTTTCGTATCAAATCCCTTTAAATCAACATTTTCCGACATTGAAAGTGTATAACCTAACTTTATTGCCATGATCTTAAAAGCATGGACATCATACAAGAACATTCACGAATAGGGAACAATGTATATTTAGCACTCAATTTGCAACCCCAAGTCCAAACAAAAGGACAAATGAATTCATTTTAAATATAGTCAATAAGTATTATTACTGTAAAAAACACATCCATTTATTTCGAGACCAGATATTCTGGACGAAAATGGATGTGTTTTTCTTTTGTGGTTTTTGAGTTTTGATATATTAATATAGTATATATACTAAAACTTAAACCCCTTCAATATAAGGCGTTGCACTGTAATTAGTATATGTTTCACCTTATATAAATACTGAATAGTCCTCATAAGTATCCGTTCCTAAAAAATCGCTTTTTAAATCTACTGGAATATTTAATTGATAACCATTTGAATTCATGACCATAAGCTTAACTGCTAAGAGATGAATGTCGGTGTTGAGCAAACAAGCAGTTTCGTAAAAGTTGTATCCTTGTTTAAAATATTCTAATACATCCTTGGTTGAAAATAATAATTCGGCAGCGAAAAGATT
>JAENWH010000450.1 GCA_016650135.1 Peptostreptococcaceae bacterium | reverse complement strand
ATTCTATTCATTACTGCAAATCCCACACCGTCTTTATCACTTAATGCTCCCGCAAGAATCAAATCGACATTCTGTTGATCCAGTTCTCTCAAGTTTGAGAAAAAATCATGAGCCGCTTCTATAAAGGCTTTTTCTTCAAAAAAAATAACTCCAACCTTTAATCCAATCATCTCATTCATTTTCTTCAATCTATCAATTTCCGACTTCACTTTATCTCGCTGACCTTCTATGATTGTCATTTGAGCGTTAGGTGCATAATGTTTATATTTCATTCCCGGTGACTTGGGCGCCGGTGAACCAATTTGCAGGTTAACAAACAAGGCCGGATCAAATTCAACAGGTTCGCCAATCGCCGCTTCTATGTTTTCTGCTGTAATAATCCCTGGACGAAGTATGGTAGCCACCTCAACGGATACATCAAGAACCGTGGATTCTATTCCAACCCTGCAATCCGCCCCGCAAACAATGGCATCTATTTTACCGTCAAGATCGTCAATGACATGACTTGCCTTTGTCGGGCTTGGTTTTCCTGAAAGATTTGCACTTGGTGCCGCAATCGGGCATCCGGCAAGGGTGATTATTTTAAGCGCAAATTTATCATCGGGCATTCTGACCGCTACTGTATCAAGTCCGCCTGTTGTAATATCCGGCACTTCAGCTTTTTTTGGAACCACTAACGTAAGGGGTCCTGGCCAGAAGTTTTCAATCAGTTTAATAATCCTTGGGCTCAATTCTGGGGTAAGCTGCCCAATATCGCTGGCTCTTGAAATATGAACAATCATAGGATTGTCACTTGGTCTGCCTTTTGCTTCATACACCTTTGCAACCGCCTTCGGGTCAAGTGCATTCGCACCTAATCCGTACACTGTTTCCGTCGGGAATGCAACTAGCCCGCCATTTTTTAATATGCAGGCTGCTGTCTGCAAATCTGTTTCACTGGTATTCAATCGTTGTGTTTTCATTTTTTCTCCATTAGAAGCTCTTCATTTTTTCTGCCTGGTCGTTTGTAATAAGGCCTTCTATTATTTCGTCAATATCTCCGTCCAGGAAGTAATCAAGCTTATATATTGTCATACCTATTCTATGATCAGAAACTCTCCCCTGCGGAAAGTTATAAGTTCTGATTCTTTCGCTTCGGTCTCCGCTGCCAACCTGACTTTTTCGCTGCTGTGAAACCTCGTCATTCTGTTCCTTTAATTTCATGTCATAAAGTCTGGCACGAAGCACTTTAAATGCTTTGTCCTTATTTTTAATCTGGGATTTTTCATCCTGACATGTCACGACAATTCCAGTAGGTATATGAGTAAGCCTTACCGCTGAATCCGTTGTATTTACAGACTGACCTCCATTACCGGAAGATCTGTAAACATCAACTCGCACATCATTTGGATCAACAGCAACCTCAACCTCATCAATTTCAGGAAGCACTGCCACAGTAACTGCAGAGGTATGTATTCGTCCGCTTGATTCAGTTTCCGGAACCCGCTGAACCCGATGAGTTCCACTTTCATATTTCAATCGCGAGAAAGCGCCCTTCCCCTTGATAAGCATTACAGCCTCCTTAATGCCACCTATTCCAGTGTCATTCAGTTCCATTATTTCAGCTTTCCAGCCACGTCTTTCAGCATATCTCATATACATTCTGACAAGATCCGCACCAAATAATGCCGCTTCATCTCCCCCAGTTCCAGCTCTGACTTCAAGAATTACGTTTCTGTCATCATTAGGGTCTTTAGGAAGAAGCGCAAGCTGAAGTTCATCTGCAAGTATTTCGAGAGCATTTTCCAATTCAGAAATTTCCAGCTTAATCATATCTCTCAGCTCATCGTCCATGGCACCTTGATCATACATGCCCTTGGTTTCAGAAAGCTGGTCCTTTGTCTTCTTATATTCAATGTATTTTTTAACGATAGGCTCCATCTCTCCCATTTCCTTGATATGCTTCTGCCAGACAGGCTGATTATTAATAATATCAGGGTCGGATACCTTCATGGAAAGTTCCTCGTATTTTGCAACTATAAAATCCAATTTTCCGTACATTTTCTTCTCCTTCGTGGCCGCTTTTGCTGATCAAAGGCGACTTTTGAGTTT
>JAENWH010000340.1 GCA_016650135.1 Peptostreptococcaceae bacterium | reverse complement strand
TTCAATGAGTTGTTCAAGTGAATCGATTTTATGGTTGCACAGTGTCGTGACTTGCTCCCACTTCTTATTATTTAACGCATCTATTCTAATCCTGACATCATATGGCTTTGTACTACCACCCTGTACTTTTGCTTCTACGTTTCCCTTAGATATCTTCAAATCCAAGACAGCATTACTTCGAACATAACTTTTGCCTCTTGAGATTCGATTGCTATAGTCCGCATAGCTTTCGAGATTTAAATTCCATGCTTTTCCCCACCAACTTTTTGCTATCGTACTTCCCTCTATGATTATAGGTTCAATATCAGGATTTTTCTTTTTTAATTTTTCAAAAGCCTTACTCGCTTTCGCCTTTTTTTCTCCAACTGATTTGTACTTTGGAAATCCATAATAGCTCATTATACATCACCACCCAACGCAAATATTTTCATCAGTTCTTCATTATTATACTCTGTGATCCATTGTTCACCACTGGCGCTTAATATTTCTCCTGATAATTTCTGTTTTTCTTCAATAATATCATTAATCTTTTCCTCTATCGTGCCTTTTGTAACAAATTTATGCACCATGACATTTTTTGTCTGACCAATACGAAAAACTCGGTCAGTTGCTTGATTTTCAACGGCCGGATTCCACCATCTGTCAAAATGAATGACATGATTGGCCGCCGTCAGATTAAGTCCAACGCCACCCGCCTTAAGTGAAAGCACCATATAAGGTATGTAATGCTCCCCATTAAACTGTTCAACCATCTCGCTTCGTCTTTTTATAGGCGTACCGCCATGAAGTACAAATCCCTCTTTGCCAAATATGCCACTTAAAAAATCCGAAATAGGTTCCGTCATCTCCCTAAATTGTGTAAAAATAAGAACGCGTTCTCTTTTCTCGTGTATTGTTTCACATATTTCTCTTAATTGTTCAAACTTTCCACTATGTTCCGGTTTATAATCTTCTCTACCCAGATATTGATCTGGATGATTACAGATTTGCTTGAATTTCATGATGCTGGATAAGACAAGTCCCTTTCTCTCAATCCCTTCCGCCGCTTTAAGCTTTTCTGAAATTTGTTCAATTAGCTGTTTATAGAGGGCAATCTGTTTCTTGGACAATGTGGTATAAGCGTTCATTTCCAGTTTGTCCGGCAGATCCGATATAATACTTTTATCGGTTTTCAACCTTCGTAATATGAAAGGCTGGATCATCTTGCGAAGCTTTGCATATCCAATAGTGTTATCGGCAAGTCCCTTTGTAAATGTGGTAAATTCTTTAGTTGTTCCCAGCAGTCCCTGATTCAGAAAGTCAAATAATGACCACAGATCACTTAACCTGTTTTCAATGGGGGTTCCAGTCATTGCAATTCGCATCTTAGCTGGAATCGCTTTGATGGCTTTTGTCTGCTTGGTTCCTGGATTCTTTATAGCTTGCGCTTCATCTAAAATCAAATAATCCCATTGTCTATTTTTGAGTGCTTCCAATCTGACTGCCATACCATAAGTGGTGATATATAAGAATTCTCCATCCCTGATCTGGAGCATTTCTGAGCTTTTCAAATCACTTTTATGCAGTATTTGATAGGGCATTTCAGGAGCAAATTTTCCAATTTCCTTCTGCCAGTTCCCAATCAATGATGCAGGCAAAATAAGGAGTGCCTGTCCACCATTAGTGACTCTTTGATATTCCAAAAAGGCAATCATCTGAACCGTTTTACCGAGTCCCATGTCATCCGCTAAACAAGCACCAAATCCAAATTGTGACATCTGGTTGAGCCAATAATACCCAGTTTCCTGATACGCTCGTAAAATTGCATAAAACGAAGGTGCAGTTTCGACTTTTTCAATTACCGCAGGATGAATTAGACTTTCCTTCATAGCTTTGAGCCATTGACCATTAGATACCGATATATCAATTTCATCAGTTGAGATATTCAATAACTTATTCATATTTAATTCCAGTCTCATTGCATCTCCAAGAGACAAGACTTTATCCTTTGTAATATCCATTACCTTTTCAAAGACCTGAAGCACAGTTTCTAATTTTTTTTTGTCAATTTCAACCCATTTTCCTTTGTATTTAACCAGTCCCTCGGCCATGTCCAGAAAAGTTCTTAATTCCAACTCTGTTATTCCTTCATCTCCTATATTGAGAGAAGGCGAAAAATCCATAATTGCATTCAAGCCAACCTTAGACGGCTCTTTTTCACCGACTGTGACCGATAGTCGGATCGGATTGTTTCTCTTACGCCACCAATCTGGAACTCTGCACATAATCCCAGCTTCTTCATAAATCCCAATCTCCTTTAAAATGGTGTACGCCTCTTCCGCATTGAGCTTCAGGGGCGAGAACAGTTCGCCACTTTCAAGTAATTCTGAGATGAAAACACTCTTTTCAGCTGCCTTTATGACCGTTGAAATAAGCACAAGCAATTTGGTGTCATCTCCTTCAAATTCCGCTAATGCATTTTTCAAGGGTGTGTGTACAGCTCGCTTACTTTTGACTGGTTTTGTTGAATAGGTAGCCATAAAAGCAAATGGATACTTTTCTTCTTTATTTTCAACCAAATGAAAAAACACTCTTCCCACCACATTGATATTTGCATTATAATCGACAAAATATCTTGCAACTGTACCATCATAGTCTTTAATTTCCAACTTAAAAACATCTAGCAATGCTTCCCATAACGCTCGAATCCATTCATCATCCACATATTCCATACCAATTACAAAAGGGAGTTCTTCCTTAAACTGAAATAACTCATCTTCCGACAAATCAGCTTGTACAGTATCTCGATTAAATTCAATTTCAGATTGTTGACTTAGTTTTTTGATCAACATTTCTGCAATATGGTGAAGATATTCAATTGAAGGAGAAAACCATTTTTCCTTTTT
>JAENWH010000302.1 GCA_016650135.1 Peptostreptococcaceae bacterium | reverse complement strand
GAAAACAATTCTTCCTCTAAATCAGCTAGGGCCTGGTGGCGCACTTTTTCACTTTTTACTAGGTATTCCGCCCCTATTTTATTCTTAGTAAACCCCTGGTTCTCTTCCCCCGCCATACGTGTTAGCTTGTTGATCATTCCTCCCGTAATTTCGAAAACCTCTTCATCCCGGCATCCCTCATCATAGGTCATTACAACATTTACACTTATTGCATACCGCATAAGTTCCCTTATTAAATCAAGGTTTTTAGGGGTAAAATAATCAAAGCCCCATATCCAGATATCGCAACTCCTGATATCTTCGAATTTTTCTAATTTTGAAATAAATAAATTAACATAGTCCTCAGTATCAACATATTTATTCTGAATATAGTCTTCATATTTTTGGTAAATTCGTTGAATATCCTTCAGTTTTTTGTGCAATAAAAAGTTGTCCTCGATTCCAGCCATTATCTCTGTCAGTTGCTCCGGACCGGTATTATACTGCTTCATTTCGGAAATAAGATTATTAATCATTTCAATAAACGCCGGCATTTTCTCCAATCCTTTAAACGCTTCCAGATTCTCTTTTTCATTTGACAATATTTTGGTAAGAAGCATATGCCTTCCGTATTTATCAATATGTATGGCTTTATTTCCGCCAACCTTTGCCAATATTCTAAATCCAAGCCTGGAGGGGCTGATAATTTCCAGGTCCATTAAACCCTTTACGCCAAGAACAGAAAAAGCCCGTTGCTCGGCCTCCAATGTAAATTGGTCTGGCACAAGCAACAAGGTCTTCTTATTAATATTATCAAATATGAACTTTTCTTTATTTAAACTTTCTCTGCCATAATAAATATTAAGCATGATTAATTACCTGCCATGAACTCCTTGAAAATATCTTCCACGCGTTCTATTTTATCACACTTATACGCATTTGCGCCACAAAATACTAAGCCTTTATCCGCATCACCTCTGGCTGCTCTTACAAGCGCTTCTGTAATGCAATAAGGGGCTTCAGAAGGGTTACACGGAAGAAGACAGCCATTACATTTTTTGATTGGCTCCCTTTGCCCCTCGTTTGCCACTTTATTTGAAAAGCTGTTTTTTATAGCTCTTCCAGGCATCCCAACAGGGCTCTTGATAATTAATATATCCTGCTCCTGGCAGTTTAGATAAGCCTGTTTAAATTCCATCGGCGCATCACATTCTTCTGTAGTTACAAATCTTGTCCCAATTTGGACTCCATCGGCACCATAAGACATGGCCTTCAAGGCATCTGCCTTGGTAAATATACCGCCACCTACAATTAACGGGCAATTTGGAAGATCCTGAAGCTCTGCTTTTATCTCCGTAATGGTCTTGTAAAAATTCTCCTGTGCGAGATCCAGTTGTTCCTCTTTAAATCCCAAGTGGCCTCCAGCCAGCGGACCCTCGAAGATGATAGCATCAGGAACCCTGTTGTGTTTTTTACCCCAGCTTTTTATGATTAACCCAGTAGCTCTTGCCGAAGAAACGATTGGAATCAGCTTCACATTTTCAGTTTTACTGATACCTGGTAGCGACGTGGGAAGTCCTGCCCCGGATATAATGATTTGTGCTCCGGCCCCGATTGACGCAGTTACATATTCCTCATAATTTTTTTGTGCGCACATGATATTCACGCCGATTGGTCCAGCTTCGCTGTTTCCTGCCACCGCTGCAAGGGCTTCTTTAATATTTCTCTTTATTGCCCTTATATTTGCCGCAACTGCCGCTTTTTCGAAGTCGGGTTCTGAATAACCAGACTGGGCACCGGATATAACTCCAACTCCACCGCAATTGGCAACAGCACCGGCTAGTCTCGACATTGACACACCAATTCCCATTCCTCCCTGAAAAATCGGAACCGGAATTTTCAAATCACCCAGATTTATTGGTTTTAATTCTAAGGAATCATTACGTTTTAAATGCTTTGTCTTCTGCATCAGAAAAAACTGGTTGATGGTTTCAATGGATTGCATAAATCTGATGGCATCCTCTTCAGTAAGTTCAGAAATTGCATCTCTGACCATTGTCTCATGGAAACTTTGATGCTCCGCAACAGTTGCTTTTCCTGTTTCCGTCAGCCATATTTTAACAATTCGCCTGTCTTCAGAAACTCTTGATCGTTCAACATAACCTTTTTTAACAAGCTTACTGATAGCCACGGTCAATGTCCCGACGCTTATTTTTAAGGCACCGGCCACCTGAGTCATGGTTTTTGGTTTTCCAGCCCCTATCGCTTCTAACGTATGAATTTCCGTTATAGAAAGATTCAAGCTTGTAGAATCCTGAAGCGCCCGCTCCTCCATTTTCAACACACTGTTAAAAAGGCTTACCAATATTTCGTTGATTTTTTTCACTGTATCCATTTAGTCTCCTAACCTATCGCAAACATAAGCTCACATTTGCATACCATTTTATCTCCAACATATGCTGTTCCAATGCCTGTTCCTGCATTGCTTCTGAGCCGGTCAATTTTCACTTCCAGTCTAAGTGTATCACCAGGCACAACCTTTTGCCTGAACTTCGCATTCTTAATACCTCCGAAGTATGCAATTTTACCTTTATTTGCATCCATCGAGAGAATTGCAACTGCTCCAGCCTGGGCAAGCGACTCTATAATAAGGACTCCCGGCATGACCTTTTCCTGGGGAAAATGTCCTTCAAAGTAATACTCGGCTGCATTCACATTTTTTACGGCAACAATACTTTTTCCAATTTCCATTGATTCTACTTCATCAATTAAAAGAAACGGATCTCTATGTGGAATGATATTTTTAATTTCTTCTTTATTGTATAACATTATACACCTCTACAAATACTTTTTAAATATTAATGTACCATTATGGCCACCAAAGCCCAGGGAGTTAGATAAGGCATAATCAACCTTCTTTTCCCTGCCCTTGTTGGGTACATAATCTAGATTCAATTCTTCATCTGGAACTTTGTAATTGATTGTCGCAGGAACAAATCCTTCATTTATGGCTTTTAGGCAGACAATCGCCTCAATTGCACCAGAAGCCCCAAGCAAATGTCCAGTCATACTTTTTGTCGAACTGATTGGAACCTTTGTATCTTCTCCAAATACGGCCTTAACAGCTCTCGTCTCGAATAAATCGTTATATGGTGTTCCTGTTCCATGTGCATTGATATAGTCAATCTGATCCGGTGAAACACCGGCATCATCTATTGCCATTTGCATGGATCCAGCGGCACCTTCCCCTGTTGGATCTGGAGACGTTAAATGATAAGCATCACAAGTTGTTCCATAACCGGCAATCTCTCCATATATTTTGGCCCCTCTTGCCAGTGCATGCTCAAGTTCTTCCAAAACAAGCATACCCG
>JAENWH010000211.1 GCA_016650135.1 Peptostreptococcaceae bacterium | reverse complement strand
GTATCTTGTGATTTCATTGGCAGTTGTTTTTGGACTTTTTAATCCATGGATTTTTTTACTTCTGATTGTTATTATTTTAGTTTACAGTTTTACAGTGACAATTTCAGCATCAATGATAGAAAAGTATACATTAAATAAGAAAAAAAGTAATAGAGATGCTTTTGTTTTATTGATTTTTTCAATATTTGAGCCATTATTTTACAGACAAATGTGTAATATCATTCGAATCTATGCTATGATAAAATACAAAAGTTATAAAAATAAATGGAACAAGGTCGAAAGAAAAGAATATAAATAACGGTAAATACAATTGGAGGGAATATGCAGAAAATTAATATTTGGAGCGAATGTGAGACTTATGACAGAGAGCAGTTTCGAAAAGTGCAAAGTGAAAGATTAATTGACACGGTGAAACGTGTTTATGAAAAAGTGCCTCATTATAAAAATAAATTTGATCAGCATGGGGTTTCGGTTGAGAATATTAAATCTGTCGATGATTTGTCAAAGCTGCCCTTTACTGATAAGAAAGATTTTAGAGATAATTATCCGTTTGGATTGTTTGCTGTTCCACAAAAACAGATTGTCAGGTTCCATGCATCTTCTGGGACAACTGGAAAACCAACAGTTGTGGGCTATACAAAAAATGATATGACAATGTGGACGGAAATGATTGCCCGCATGGTCACCATGGCCGGTGTAACTGATGAGGATGTGGCTCAGATCTCTTTTGGATATGGATTATTCACCGGGGCTTTTGGTCTGCATCAGGGACTGGAACATATTGGCGCTGCAGTCATTCCCATGTCCAGTGGCAATACCGAAAAGCAAATCATGATTATGAAAGATTTTCATACAACAGCACTGATCAGCACCCCTTCCTATGCGCTGCATATGGCAGAAATAGCGAGAGAGATGGGCGTTGACCCTAAAAAAGATTTGTTCTTAAAGTGGGGACTTTTCGGCGGGGAAGGCTCAACTGAGGCGATGAGAAGGGAAATTAATGGCGCCTGGGGACTTTTTGCTACAGAAAATTATGGAATGAGTGAGTTGATTGGTCCGGGTGTTTCTGGAGAATGCCTTGCCTTGAAGGGAATGCATATCAATGAGGATCACTTTATTCCGGAGATTATAAACCCTGACACAGGAGAAGTATTACCTGAGGGAGCTGTCGGCGAACTTGTTATTACGACTATTTCAAAAGAAGCTCTTCCTATTATCAGATACAGAACAAGTGACATTACCTCTTTGAATTACGATACCTGTGATTGTGGAAGAACTACGGTACGAATGGCTAAAATTTCAGGCCGTTCCAATGATATGCTAATCCTTGGTGGTGTGAACGTATTCCCGTCACAAATTGAGGAAGTTTTGTTTAATGTGGACGGAATTGGTCCCCATTATCAGATTAAAGTATTTAAGCAGGGATACCTGGATAGAATAGAAGTGGACGTTGAATTAATCGACGAAAACTATCTGGAGTCCTTTGGAAAACTTGAAAGTCTGAATCAGACGATTAAGCATAGACTCAGAACGGTGCTTGGAATTGATGCAAAGGTAAATCTGATGCAACCAAGAACCCTTCAAAGATTTGAAGGGAAAGCGAAAAGAGTCATTGACATGAGGGAGGAAAAGTAAATGAGAATCAAACAATTATCAATATTTGTGGCAAATGAAAAAGGCACTTTAGCAGACGTGACAAGAATATTTCGTGATAATGAAATAGATATCAGGGCTCTTTCAGTTTATGATACGGTTGATTACGGGATCCTAAGAACAGTTGTCAGCGATCCGGAAAAGGCGGTTGAGGTGCTTGCCAAGGCAGGTATTGTATCAAAATTAAGTGACGTTTTAACCATAAATCCTGAAGACAGAAGAGGCAGTATGAACGATATTTTCACATTACTCGGTGACAATGATATAAATATTGATTATATTTACAGCTTCCTTGTCAGGGAGGACGGATCTCAGCTTTTTGTATTAAAAGTAAGTGATAAAGAAAAAGCAGAGGAGCTCCTGAAAAAAAATGGTGTGGAGATTGTCAGAGAACTTTAATAATTTTTGAAAGCGAGAAATGAAGATGATTTGGAATGAACCAAAAGAATGTATGAGCAGAGATGAGCGAAAGGCTGATCAAAGTAAAAAGTTGAAAGAGGTTGTGAATAAGGTTTACTTTAATGTCCCTTTTTACAGGAAAAAAATGCAGGAGACAGGGCTTGAACCCGGTGACGTAAAAAGCATCGATGACATTGATAAGCTGCCCTTCACGACTAAAAATGATTTGAGAGAGAATTATCCTTTTGGGCTTTTTGCAGTTCCAAAAAGTGAAATCGTCAGGGTGCATGCTTCTTCGGGAACGACTGGAAAATCCATTGTTGTAGGATACAGCAGAAAAGATATAGATATATTTTCAGAGGTGGTTGCAAGAGCCTATTGCTGTGCAGGAGTGACAAAAGATGACATTGTTCAGATTGCCTACGGGTATGGATTGTTCACCGGCGGACTGGGTATGCATTATGGGGCAGAAAAGCTTGGGGCGGCCGTAGTTCCTATCTCAGGAGGAAATACAAGCAAACAGCTGGCCTTAATGCAGGATTTCGGGAGTACTGTGTTAGCTTGTACGCCTTCATATGCGGCATTTCTTTCAGAAGCCATTGAAGAAGCGAATATAGATAAAAAGGATTTAAAACTTAGAGTCGGCATCTTTGGCGCCGAGCCATGGAGCAATGAAATGAGAAGTAAAATCGAGGCAGGTCTGAACATTACTGCTTTTGATATTTACGGATTAAGTGAAATTATCGGCCCAGGGGTTTCCTGCAGTTGTGAAATACAGGACGGCTTGCATATCGCAGAAGATCATTTTTATCCAGAAATATTAAACTCTGAAACCCTGAAGGCTGAGAAGCCGGGGACGGTTGGAGAACTTGTCTTTACCACGATCACAAAGGAAGCCATGCCGCTTCTAAGATATAGAACCAGAGATCTTGCCAGTTTGAATTACGACGCCTGCAAATGTGGCAGAACCAATGTGAGAATGTCTAAGATACAGGGCAGGTCTGATGATATGCTTATTATAAGGGGCGTCAATGTATTCCCGTCACAGGTAGAAAGCGCATTGCTGGAAATTGAAGAAGCAAAACCGCATTATATGTTGATTGTGGATAGAGTTGGCACCATGGACACGCTGGAGATACAGGTGGAAATTGATGATAGATATTTCAGTGATGAAATGGTAGAATTAAATAAAGTACGCCAGAAAATCAAGCATAAGGTTGAAAGTATTTTGGGAATAAGTGTTATTATAAATCTTGTGGAGCATAAAACCATAGCACGAAGCGAAGGTAAGGCACAAAGAGTTATTGATAAGAGAAAGATTTAAGGGGGTCTGAAGTGATGATCATTAAGCAATTGACTGTTTTTTTACAGAACAAAAGTGGAAGACTGGAAGACCTTACAGATATACTGGCTAAAAATAATATTAATATTTCTGCACTGAATGTAGCGGAAACTGAAGAATATGGCATTATGAGAATGATTGTAAGCGATCATGAGAAGGCGCTGCAGGCATTAAAGGCCGCTGAATTCACGGTAAAAACGACTGATGTTGTTTCTATAGAATGCCCTGATATCCCGGGAGCGCTTCATGAAACCTTAAAAACACTTACGAATAATGGCATTGATGTTTCCTATATGTATGGATACTCAAACGGCGGGATGGCAAGATTAATCATGAAGATTACTAATCCCGAAAAGGCAATGGAAATAATCGAAAATAACTTGTAATTTATGAAGTTTTGTGATATGTTTAAGGAGAAATTAAATTTCGGTAAGTAGCAAAGAGTGGGGAAGCCCACTCTTTCACTATTGTAATAGGGAAAAAATAAGGGTGAGAGCAGATGGCAAAGAAAAAAATTAAGGATATTATAGCCGAATTACTCGAAGGATTTTTAGTGGAAAACGGGTATGAACTCTATAATGTTGAGTTTGTAAAAGAGGTAAAAGACTGGTTTTTAAGGGTTTATCTTGACAAGCTGCCGGTTGGAGAAGAAGAACAATATATTAGTATTGAAGACTGTGAGAAAGTAAGCAGATATTTAAGCGAAAAGATGGACGAAATCGATCCAATTGAGCAAAATTACTATTTAGAGGTTTCTTCCGCGGGATTAGACCGAACTTTGCTGTTTGAGAAAGATTATACAAAATTTGCCGGTAAGGAAGTAGAAATTACTCTATATAAGGCAATCGACGGGAAAAAAGTTTATTCGGGTCAGTTAGTTGGTCTTATAAATAATAATATAGTTGTTAGAGACGGTGCAGGTAAAAATATAGAATTACCTTTAGAGGCTGTTGCAAAAACAAAACTAGTAGTAGCTTTTTAAAGGAGGAATTGGGGAAAAAATGAATAAAGAATTTAT
>JAENWH010000362.1 GCA_016650135.1 Peptostreptococcaceae bacterium | reverse complement strand
AATAACCTCGTACCAGGTACATTTTGTAAACTTATATCGAATAGATCAAGCCTGCATCTATTATTAATCTCTAATCCGAGTTATGTCGTTACTGTATTAATTCAATAGGTTCTACGTGTAGATACAATAGCGCATAATACCCACACAGAAATTTGCGTGTTACTTGAAAAAAGAAAATAATGAATTGAGGCTCCTGGATGATTTCCAGGAGGTTTTTAATTGGAATTAAATCAAAACAGTTTTATTTGTCGAAATAAGAATAATAATTTATGGCATAACAATTAATATGGATATAGATTTTTTTAAAAAACAGCATATACTTATTATACTGGCAGAAGTATTAAAAAATAGAAAAATCCTTAAATTGTTTTTCACGTTGCATATGCAACACGAAAAAATTGATGGTTAGTATATAATGTTGACAGGATAACAAATGCAAAATTAATAAGATTAATTAAGAAATGATATGATTTTATGATCGAACAGAAATATGAAATGACTTTAAGGAGTGAAAAAATCGTAGAAAAAGTAATACAGGATGAAAATTTAAATTACATTCATATGGTTTTGCCTGAGAATGACAGTTTGCCTGGGCACTATACAGAGGCTATACAATATATGACTGTATTAAAAGGGGAACTTTCAATCCAGCTAAATAATCAAGAGAGTAAAGAATACAACAATTAAAGGCAATAGAATACGGAAAAAATATTGCAAATAAATAGCTCAAAAATGGGTGGGAGGTTATAATAATGGGACAAGCAACACAAGATCTCAGGAAAGAACATGATATAATTCTTCATGTCCTCTACATTACTGACGAAATCATTTCAACAGTAACAGAAGACGTCAAAATAATGCATTTTGGCAATGAACTTGTATATTTCCTAAAAACATTTGGCGACAAATGCCATCACGGAAAAGAAGAAAATTATTTATTTAAGGAGCTGGAAAAACAAAGAATTCTAAATGAAGGTGGGCCAATTGGTGTTATGCTTCAAGAACATCAAGAGGGCCGAATGTATATAGATTTAATGAATAAAGCTGTAGAAGCAGCGGATACAGCGAATTTCAAAATTAATGCAAGTAATTACAGTAACCTTCTGCATAGTCATATTGAAAAGGAAAATAATATTCTGTTTGTTATGGCTGATGAAATATTAGATGACACAAAGCAGGATGAACTATTTGAGAAATTTGAACAACACGAAGAGAATGTTATAGGGCATGGTGTTCATGAAGAATTGCATTCAATGATTCATAAATGGACGGAAGAATTTGATTTACATTAAGCGTTACTAAGGTGGCGTGCTAATTGAAAAGCATTTTACATGTTCCTGGTGCACAACCGACACAAGGGAAACTGCTTGGACAATTTTGTTATGGAGAATTTATTTGGTTTACTGAAATCGGAGTTGCTTTATCGTCAAGAGTTGAATTCAACGGAACATTTCCATGAGGAACTTGAAGAATATATATCCTACTACAATAACAAAAGGATTAAATGCAAACTAAAAGGACTGAGCCCGGTTCATGATATGCTCCCTGTCAAGTAGACAGTTCGATCTGCTCCGGGGTGCGGTTATCAGATTCCTTGATAGAACCGGTTGCTTTGATTCGCTTAATCCAGCGGTCAATCGCGCTAGTGGAGATATCATATTCCCGGCTGATACTGTAATTGCTCTTGCCGGAACTGTAGAGCTGAACCATTTGAAGTTTGAATTCTTCACCGAAGGTTCTTTTGGACGTGTGATTATTCATGCTTATCAACTCCTTTGTTTGATATTAGCATAAACCTAATTTATCTACCCAGAAAAGTATAACTGATCCAAATTCATGAAAATTGATTTGCGTCAAGGAAATCATATTATATTAATGCAATAATAACGCTAAAGGGAGCAGCGTGGGTAAGTTGATATAATGAACTAAACATAATTTAAGAAAATAACTATTAGAAAGAAGGTAAAAAATGACAAATAATTCAACATTTAATGAGGCAAAGAAAAAGCATTTTCAGACATTAAAACAGTATGTACCGATTGTAGCAAGAGTTCATGGGAGTAATCACCCGGAATTTCATGAAGTTCGTAAATTGTTTGATACAATCATAGAGAAAACAAAAGAAGCGGGAACCAATAAACCTGAATTAAACGAAGAGTTTGCCAAGTTGCGTGAGATCACAAATAATTATACAGTCCCCGGAGATGTATGCGAAAGCTATGAGGCTGTTTACAGTATATTAGCCGAAATAGATAAGGCATATCATGCTTAAATCACGATAAAACAGGGAAGAAGGTGAGAGTATGCAGAGATTTATACTCAGTAAGAAAAATCATATAGTATTGATTAGTGCTGTTTTAATTGTCATTGGGTTCACCAGTGAACTGGGTTTTAAAAATGAAGTTGTGGCTATTTGGTCCTTGGCTATCGCATCAATTTTAGGGGTTGCTCCTATAGCAATCCAAGCATATCAAGCATTGAAGGTTAAAGTAGTCAGTATCGATGTTTTAGTTACCATCGCGGTTGCCGGGGCGTTTTTTATTAAGAACTTTGAAGAATCCGCTATTGTCACCTTCTTGTTCTTGTTTGGCGCTTTTCTGGAACAACGGACATTGAACAAGACGCGTTCGGCCATTAAAGAGTTAACGGAAATAGCACCGGAAAGTGCTTTAAAACAAATGGAAAATGGTGAATTT
>JAENWH010000145.1 GCA_016650135.1 Peptostreptococcaceae bacterium | reverse complement strand
TAACGGATAAGCCGGGGCACGAAGCTCGGTAGTAATGGATTCGTTATAATTAGGTACTTTCTGTTGGCAGGAACCCAAAAGAAATCCTGAAAATAATAAAAAACTGAAATAGAAATTCTTACACATTATTTATTTATTTATACCTTTACTTTATTTTAAAAAAGAATAGGGGAAATCAGATTCATGAATACCCCTGTTTTTATTTGGATGGTTCCCCATATCAAAATTTATGATGGCTCCTTTTTGCAACTCATTATAATCAAAATAGTTTTTACTGTATGATTTGCCATTAAAATTGATCCCTTCTACATACCGATTATCAGCACTGTTATTTTTTGCATTAATCTCAATTTTATTTCCATTTTCAAGGCTGATTATGATTTTTTTGAACAACGGAGCACCAATCACATATTGTGATACTCCTGGGGTCACAGGATAAAACCCCATGGTGCTAAATACATACCAGGCAGAAGTTTGACCATTGTCTTCATCACCGCAATAACCATTAGCCTGAGGAGTATAAAGACGGTTCATCACTTTGCGTACCCAATATTGTGCTTTCCATGGTTCACCAGCATAATTGTAAAGGTATATCATGTGTTGAATAGGTTGGTTGCCATGAGCATAATTCCCCATGTTCATAATCTGCATTTCACGAATTTCATGAATAACCTGACCATAATAAGAAGCATCAAAAACCGGAGGGACAACGAATACAGAATCCAACATATTTATAAATTCTTTTTTTCCGCCCATCAAGTCAATTAAGCCCTGTATATCGTGGAAAACCGACCATGTATAATGCCAGCTGTTTCCTTCTGTGAATGCATCTCCCCATTTGAATGGACTAAACGGCGTTTGAAAAGTACCGTCTTCGTTTTTGCCTCGCATTAATTTGCTTTGCTTATCGAAAACGTTTTTATAATTCTCGGCACGTTTAGCAAATATAGCGATTTCCTTTTCAGGTTTACCTAAAGCTTTTCCCAATTTGTAAATACAAAAATCGTCATATGCATATTCTAATGTTCTGGCTACATTCTCGTTAATACCAACGTTATAAGGAACATATCCCAGCTTATTATAATAATCAACGCCATAACGACCAACTGAATGCAGGGGGCCGGCATTCATAGAATTTTTAACCACTGCATTCCATAATGTTTCTATATCATAACCACGACAGCCTTTAAGATAAGCATCTGCAATTATAGAAGCAGAGTTGGAACCGATCATACAATTGCGGTGTCCGGGACTGGCCCATTCGGGTAACCAGCCACTTTCTTTATATGCATTAACCAATCCTGCTTGAATTTTTTCATTTAACGACGGATTTAACAGGTTAAATAAAGGGAAAACTGCACGAAAAGTGTCCCAGAAGCCGTTATCGGTGAACATATAGCCGGGCAATACTTTGCCATTGTAGGGACTATAGTGTACTACTTCTCCTTTTTTATCAAATTCGTAAAACTTACGTGGGAAAAGCATTGTGCGGTAAAGGCAGGAATAAAACGTTTTAAGCTGATCATCCGATCCACCTTCAACGACAATATGCGACAATTCTTTATTCCAGATATCATCGCCTTTGGCTTTTACCTGGTCAAATGAATCATCACCCAGTTCTTTCATGTTACGTTCAGCCTGTTCGTAGCTGATAAATGAAGAAGCAACACGTGCACAAATCTGTTCATCTTTCTTCGTTTTAAATTGAATGGCTGCACCCACATGATCATCCAGCAACTCGGATTTTCCATCAACTAAATGATCTTTGCTCCAGACCTCACTTTTGACAAAAGGTTTGTCGAATACGATTACAAAATAATCTTTGAAATTTTTAGGAACACCACCACTGTTGCGCGTAGTATATCCAATTATTTTATTTTCAGCAGGAATAACTTTTACATACGAACCATGATCAAAAGCATCAACCAACACATATGACTGATCATTTTTAGGGAAAGTAAAACGAAATATGGCTGCGCGTTCAGTAGGCGTAATTTCGGTGGTTATATCATAATCAGCCAGATATACTTTATAGTAATCTGGTTTGGCAATTTCGGCTTTGTGCGAAAACCAACTTGCACGGTCTTCTTCCTTTATTTTTAAAGCCCCGGTTTCCGGAAAAATGGAAAACTGTCCATAATCGTTGATCCATGGGCTGGGCTGATGGGTTTGCTTAAAACCAAGGATTTTGTGGGTATTGTAACTGTAGACCCATCCGTCGCCCATTTTACCTGTCTGAGGTGTCCAGAAATTCATTCCCCATGGTAAAGCGATGGCCGGATAAGTGTTACCGCTTGAAAGTTTATATTCCGAATCGGATCCCATAAGAGTATTAACATAATCAATCGGCTGAATGGGTTGTGCCTGAAGTTTGTATACTGACACAAAAAATAGCAAGGTGATAAAATACTTCAATTTGATGCTCACGACATTTATTTATTATAAATTAATTATCAATTAGGAACCAAACGTATCACAAAGCATTAGTTTTGGGGATTATCTGGTTTTTGTAGAAACAAAAAATAATATATTATTCAATAATAAGGATAAAATTAATAAATATATTTAATTTCATTCTAAAAAATGGATTTAAAAAATGTTTAATAATATCTATTTTATTGATATCTTTATCAGTAATATTGAATGAAAAAAAATAAAGCTATGAATTGTTTTTTTTTAAAAGTTTTATCATTTACTCTCTTTTTATTTGTTTTCTCTATTAATTTGTCTGAAGCACAGGAATCAGTTATCCTTCCGAATGGATGGAAGATAAGTCCCGTAGGTCGACAACTTCCTCTTGGAGATCTTCCCCTGCATATGGTGCTGTCACCCAATGGTCGTTGGGCAGCAATAGTGAATAACGGATACGGTCGTCAGTGTATCCAGATGTTTGATACAGAGAAACAGATCATGATAGACGACGTTACCATACCCAAAAGTTGGTACGGACTGTGTTTTTCTCCTAATGGGAAAACGTTGTATGTGTCCGGGGGAAACGATAATATGATTCGTATATATTCCGTGATAAAAGGAACGCTAATACAGAAGGACAGTATTGTTCTTGGCAGGCCTTGGCCTGTTAGAATTTCACCAACGGGTATAGAAGCAAGTAAAAAAAACAATAATTTATATGTGCTGACAAAGGAAAATAACAGTTTGTATATTATTAATTTAGAAACAAAAAAAATAGAAAAAAAATTGCCTCTTGGAGGACAGGGATACGATTTGAAATTGTCGAAAGACGAAAAAGAACTTTACTGTTCTTGCTGGGGCTCGGACAGCCTAAAGATTTTGAATACTGTAACACGTGCATGGGAGAAAAGCATTCCTATGGGAAGTCATCCCAATGAGATGTGTATGGATAGGAAAAAAGAACGGCTTTTTGTGGCGAATGCAAATGATAATACAGTATCGGTGATTGATCTTAAAAATAAAAAAGAAATCGAAATTCTTAATACATCATTATCCAATTCATCAGAACTTTCAGGAAGTACAACAAACGGTCTCGGCATAAATAAAGATGGAAAAGTATTGGCAATAGCCAATGCTGATAATAATGCACTAACGTTGTTTGATATTTCGGAATGGGGGAAGAGCCGTTGTATAGGTTTTATACCAACCGGCTGGTATCCGACAAATGTAAAGTTTGTAGGTAATACATTGTGGGTAACCAATGGGAAAGGATTTACCTCTTCTGCTAATCCTTATGGCCCTAAACCATACAAAATAAATGAAAAATATGGTCACCATACAGGGAACCAGATTGAAAATAAAGGACAAAAGTCTCAGTATATAGGTGGTTTATTTAAGGGAAGCCTTAGTATTATTCCTTTCCCTGATGATGTACATATTAAAAAATATACGGAGCAGGTATATGATAATACTCCGTATCGTAAAGAGAGAGAACTTCTTTCAGAAGGTGAAGAAGGGAACCCTATTCCATGTAAAGTTGGTGATACGAGTCCAATAAAATATGTTTTTTATGTTATTAAGGAAAATAGGACTTACGATCAGGTGCTTGGTGATATGAAAGAGGGTAACGGAGATAGTAGCCTTGTTTATTTTGGCGAGAAGGTAACGCCAAATCTTCATTCTCTGGCGCGTCAGTTTGTCTTGCTGGATAATTTTTATGCCAATGCAGAGGTGAGTGCAGATGGACATCAGTGGACTATGGGTGGATATGCCAATGATTATGTAGAAAAATCGTGGCCAACAAGTTACAGTGGTCGTGGAGGAGGATATCCCGGAGAAGGAAAAATAAAAATAGGAAATAACAGAGATGGTTTTTTATGGAATTTTTGTCAGCGTGCCGGAGTTTCCTATCGTTCTTACGGTGAATTTTGCAATTATTCTAAGGGTGCATTGCCTGTGCTGAAAGGTCATATGGCTCCAAAATTTGTTGGGTGGGATTTAAGTATCAGGGATACCGTAAGATTTCGTGAATGGAAAGAAGATTTTGATTCTCTGATGAATATAGGTGCTCTTCCCCGTTTTAATACGGTACGTATGGGCGGAGACCATACAGAAGGTCTGGCGCTGGGGCGTATGACTCCATGTGCTCACGTAGCCGATAATGATCTGGCAGTTGGAATGCTAGTCGATTATATAAGTCATTCTCCGATATGGAAGGAAACTGCTATCTTTATTGTTGAGGACGATGCCCAGAATGGTTCTGATCATGTAGATGCTCACAGGACTACTGCTTATGTTGCAGGTGGATTAGTAAAACGCAGTTTTGTGGATCATACTGCATATTCGACAGTCTCGATGGTACGAACGATGGAGTTGATCCTTGGATTGCCACCCATGTCGCAATATGATGCTTCTGCTGCCTCCATGTGGAAATGCTTTACATCTAAGTACGATTCGACTCCTTTTAATAAGTTGCCGAATCAGATTTCGCTGGATCTTATAAATGAAAAAAAGAGTGTATGGCAGCAGAAAAGCGAGAAATTTAATTTTACCAAAGAAGATGCTATTCCGGATATTGAGTTCAACAGGGTTCTGTGGTATGGAATCAAGGGAGATTCTATGCCTATGCCTTCTTTAAAACGTTCTGCCTCCATACTATATTCAGATGATGACGATTGATATTTAATAGAATATTTTATAAGATAGATTTTTTAGAATAGGGTAGAAGAATCGACACCTTTTTATTTATTATTCAGGGGCAGGCTTTTCTTGGAAAATACGAAAGAGAGAGAATATGTTTATGGAGCACGAAATCGTTGTGATGGGCAGTTAGTAATTCAAGTCATTTAGACTAAGATATGCAACTTTTTTTATATCTTATTTACTTCATTTTAAATGTTTTATCAACTAGGAAACTTGAATTATAACCCTTGCATATTATATTATGTTATCAAAAGAAAAAAATATAGATCAAAATTTTTTGTTTTCAACATTAGAAGATCAGCTGGATCAACAGCACCCTCCCTTCAAACTAGCCAATAAGATTGATTGGCAGTCACTTGAAAATAGTTTTAAAGTAATTATATGCCAAACGGAAAGGACGTCCTTCAAATCCTATCCGTTTAATGTGTGGATTGCTTATTTAAAACACCTGAGAAATATCTCTGATGAATCAGTAGTTGAACAATGGAGTGAGAATGCTTATTATCAATACTTT
>JAENWH010000530.1 GCA_016650135.1 Peptostreptococcaceae bacterium | reverse complement strand
TATCGCAGAATTATTGTTGTTTTTAAAGAATTGTACGTTGACTCATTCAAACATAAGAAATTCCTCAGCGTTAGCTGGTTGGAATTTTTCAGTTAAATTTTGTCCTACCAATTTTGCAATTGATTGTTGTACTTTTAGTCTGTTTGATTCTCCTCAAAATCTGCCTAAGCAAATTTCAATTCGTCTCATTTTGGAATCATGTTGATTCCATACGGTTCTACTTAAAGATCCGTTTGACTAAAATTCTACACTATGAAGTTTTCAAGGTTCAGCGGACATTCATCCTCCCTGGAAATCAAGTTTGTTTGCTTGTCCTTTTCTACGTCTTTGTAGTGACGGAACATTTAATATCTTACCATCGCATCCTTAAATTGTCAACAACTTTTCGGGTTTTAATTAAAACTTTTTTCACCCTTTTCCTTCGGAATCTGCACTCCTCAGGCTTTATTTTTTGCCTTCACTGTTTTGCGACAACTTTATTATAATACCAAAGTTCTTATGGTTGTGTCAACAGTTTTCTCAAACTTTTTCCAGATTTTTTTGAGGCCTGTGCAAACCCCAAAATAAATACAGAACAACTCCTATTAAATTATATAAAGCAAAGAATAAGTAAACCGCACCCACATCATATTTATCAAGTATAATTCCTCCAAAAAGTTGACAAATTATTGTACTGACATTACAACTGATGCAGTAATAAACAGATACTGCCATTCCAAGCAATCTTGTTTCCACTAATTTAGAGATATATCTGACAAATTCAACCAATACGATTCCATTTACCATACCTTGCAAGAAAAAAGTGAATAACAACACTTCATTTGAAGGAACAGTGCTGTATAACAAATATCTTAATGAAGATATTATCATGGAAACCAATATGGTTCTTTCAAGAGTGAATTTATCTGCAAGTTTGTCAGACCATGCCATGAAGAAGGCTTCACTACTTACCATTAAAAGAAACGCAATTCCAATTCCAGCTATAAGACCCCCACCAGCAATATATAAAAATCCAAAATAAGTATTATTTGCAACATTTGTTCCGCTTACGAAAAAAGCGCTTATAATAAGAAGTGTAAATTTTTTGTTAGCCAGCAGTTCTTTGTACTTTCCTTTATCTGTAATGCTTGCAATATTAGAGGAGCCTAACTTATCAATTTTATGCTTCCCTTTATTAATAATAATAATAATTGAACCCACCATAACGGCTGCAATCACATACCCTATTGAATAAAGATAAAAAATGGATTTTAATCCCATAAGAGAAACAACCATACTGGCTACTAAATTCCCTCCTGCAAAACCTATCGCTCCCCATTTTCTAATGGCACCAAATAGTTGATCATCTTCCAGCGTCATTGCATCCTGCAATGCCAGAACTGGTGACTGGAAAAAATATAATACTCCGAAAATTGTTAAAAATAACAAATATATGTTTATAAATGCTAAAGAAACCGAAATGAAGGCAGTTGCCAGACATAGAATAAGTATTACTTGTTTCTTATTTCTAGTGTTATTGTAGATATCCCCCCAAAATATGGACGCAAAAATAGCCACTCCCGTCCCCGTGGCCATAATAGATCCGATTTCTGCACCAGAAAAGCCTATTTTGTCCAGGTACTGACCTATTAACGGTAGCATCATCCCCATTG
>JAENWH010000489.1 GCA_016650135.1 Peptostreptococcaceae bacterium | reverse complement strand
CGTAAACTAAAATACAGACCCATCTAGTAAAAACTCATTTAACTTTTGTCTAAAAGTAGTTTTTTCTTTGAAATAACAAAACATAAACCTGTGAAATAGTTCTTATGGATATCAAACCCATGAGCTCAATGATCGGGAAGACAGGGAACAAGAAGTCGTTTTAATCCAAAAATTAAAAAATGGAAGACCTGTAAATTTACGTGATTTGCGGTTTGAAAATGCTTTTGTTTATTACTCACGGGGTGACTTCGACCTAAATTGAGCGATTTGAGTATACTAAAATAAAAGATAGCTTGCTTATTAAATTGATAATGAGTACCTTGGCAGTGACAAAACAAACAAAGAACCTTTCACCTTTTAGGTTCACAAGACTATCTTTTATGGCTGCTAAGATAACAAAAATAGGCATTACAAACGACAAGATTTCTGGCCGCGGAGGGCTGATTTTATTTCTTCGTTACATCGAGAAAACAGCTCTTTACAGCCTTGTATCGGTTGCTATTCTGAAAGAAATCAAAGTTAGTCACATAGGATTGCAGTTACAACAGTTTCTAAAACAGATACTTGCTTATTTTATTGATGGTACCGATATGTCCATGACAGGTTTCGATACCAAGAAAAACGATCATGGGTATGCAGCTGTGTTGGAGAACAAATCCTTTGAAATGGCTTCATCGCATCAAATGAAACGGTTTTTCGTAAAACTCTCCATTGTACCCAATAAAGTGTACCGGATGATTTTGCACCGGCTCTTCATCTGGCGCCTGCGGATTGAGAAACCCGGGATCATCATTTTAGGTATTGACACCATGGTGATGGACAATGATTTATCCACAAAGCGCGAGGGTGTTGAGTTTACCTACAAAAAAAAGAAGGGGTTTCAGCCATTGCACATCTGCTGGGGCCCTTATCTGATCGATGTGACTTTCCGCAAAGGAAGCGCTCATTCAAATCACGGAACCGATTACATTGATTGTGTTACCGAAATCGTAAACCTGATCCGCTCAGAATATTCGAAGAAAGTACCCATAATCTTATGCGCCGATAGTGGGTTTGCTGACCAGAAAGCGTTTGATTGTTTCGAAAACACGCTGAAAATCCATTATGTGGTTACCAGCAAAATTTACCCCAATATCAAAGAGTATTTAAAAGGTCTGTCCCCTGAGGGTTTCGGAGAATTCCATAAAAACAAGGCAATTTGGAAGTACGTGGAGTTTGGAAGCAAGCTCGGTGAATGGAAAAAGTTCAGGCGCTGTATCTTCACAAAACTCCACATGGATCAAAAAGGTCAGTATAAATTGGATATCGAAAAGCCGGATTCTATCATTTACACCAATATTGGCATGTGCCAGGAGACTGATGATAAATTACGGGCAGCAGGCGGACAAAAGTACTTTGAAACAAAAAATATCATTGCCCTTTCGCACCAAAGGGGGGCAGACGAATTGATCCACCGCAGTATCAAGGAATTGGCAACCAAAGAGCAGTTGCCTTTCAAATCCTTTGGTATGAACCGTGCCTATTACTACATGCTTGCTATCTCGCACTTTATGTTTGAAGCATATAAGCGCGATATAACCCATGATGTTATTCCAGTAACAGCCTATCCAAATACATTCCGTAGGATACTGATTGATTTTGCAGCCAAAATAACAACAAGGTCAAGGAATATCATCCTTAATGTCACCAAAACAGTATATGAAACCATTAATATTGAACTAATATGGGAAAGATGCCAATCGCCACCGAAGATCCAGCTTGCCTGAACAAACAGAAGGTCTTCACAGCTTTTTTGAAAATTAAATGGAAAACCTATGCCTTATAAATTAAATAGATAACATAACTATGTTGTTTTGTG
>JAENWH010000451.1 GCA_016650135.1 Peptostreptococcaceae bacterium | reverse complement strand
TTCATAGCAGCCTTGGCTCTCTCCAGGTGGGCCAGCTTCTCTTTCTTGGTGTAAATGGTGTAACACATTGAATACTTCTCCGTGAATGAATTTTGCATTCAGTCTAATGCCGGAGGCGTTTCTTTAAAATATCGATTTATAGTCCGCTTACGTTGTACCGGGTACCGATAATAAAAGTGGCTCTATATCCTGTTTTTTTCAACAAGCCTTCTATAGTGTTCACCTAGCGCAGTCAACCTACATGATTTGCTCTCCATCGCTGCATTCCACATATGTCTCACACCAACCGGTACTAATAAATTCAACCTATTATATTGCTGTAAGATAGAAAAGATTTCTGTATGTTCCTCACTCGGCTCTGGCATTCCTTTATCTCTACCTTTCATCTCGGGTTCATAAGTTGGATCTAATGAATACTCAGAACCTGCATCTGGAAAGTATTCAATAATTTTCCTTAAATCGCTCGTTGTAATCGGAGGATAAACCGTTCTTAAAGAAACAAACTGTTTAACATTAGTTTTAAAGACAGGCCTTTGTTCCCACGCGCCCAAAGACTGGTCAATATGTGCGTATATACTTCCAGGAGTGACATCGCCAGTAAGATTCGCTGCACTACCATTGAGCGCGTCAACTAGAAGTGTAGTAAATACACCTCTTCCCTCTTTCTCTGTAGCATATTGATCTTTTGTAGACGCGGTTAATACTGTTACTCCTTCAGCCAATGAAGCAGTTTGCTTATCAGTAGGAGAGGTCCCAGCAATTCCAGAATGGCAGCTGTCTAAGATAATTATCTTATTTTTAGCTGGCGAAATATTGGCAAAAGTCAATATTTCAGTTAATGAAACACCTTCATCACCTCGACTAGCATCACTTGCCAAAATATAACCACCAGAGGCTTCAATATGTCCATGTCCAGCAAAATAGAATAAAGCAATATCAGCATCATTTTTAAAAAGTTCTTCTATACTATCCTTAAGTTCACCTCTTTGGACTATAGCAGTGGGACCAGTTCCTGTTAGTATTTTACAATCAAAATTAACACTACCACCATCATGTCGTTCTAGGACAGCTTTTACAGCATGAGCATCATCAACGCAACCAAACAAAGGATTTCCATACTGATAATAATTAACACCAACAATTAAAGCTATTCTCATTTCACACCTCCTTTAAAGGCTATCAATGAAATTTGCAATATTGTCCCAAACCCAAACTCTTGTATTCAGACCTTCAATATCCGTCCTGTCATCTCTGTAAGCCCATATCCCTAATATTTTTTTCTTTTCTTCTTTGGAACATGATATCTCCCATTTTTGACCACTCGAACTTAAAGAATTTTTACTTACTAATACAATGACACCATCTGACCTACGAATTCTAGTACGAACACGATCCTTCCAATTGGAATCATAGGGTTCCTTCACAGACATATCAACATATTCAAATGGCGAGTCTGTATTTAGGGATTGTCCCTTGAGAAAATCCCTTTGTCTTTCATCTTCAATTGCAAATGCAATAAAAATCACTTTTTTGTCATCCATAATCGTCTCCTAATAATAATATTTCCTAGCCACCAACGGAGAGGTTCAAAATAAAATTTCGTTAGGGATTGAGCATAACGTTCCGCACATTATCAGAGAGAAGCCAGTCAAAGACAATCTTTCCCTGTACGTCCAACAAGGCTTGGGAAAGTTCTCAGTCAGGGGATAGCGATGGATTTCATAGACAGCGACAAGGCTCCATATCAGATTTTAAAAGATTCAGATTTCCAGATGTGTGGATTCTGTGGAAATCCTTCCTGGTACCTCGAATAGCGAAATCAAGCTCTCAATGTCCTATTATAGCGGTTTCTGTGGAAAATATGCAAGTTCTTCCCGGTACCGATAAGCAATCTGATGAGCTGCAGGTTCTTATTTTTGAGCTCTGGATTTCTCCTTCTATCTATCTGCGGACAATTGATGCAAGCTTCATTACATTCATTATTGACAACGATACTAGCATCATTGCTCATTTCTGAGAAATGTACATAACAATTCCCGTTAGCCAATTCAATGACATCCCCCAGTGAAAGCTTAGGATCCTCGT
>JAENWH010000090.1 GCA_016650135.1 Peptostreptococcaceae bacterium | reverse complement strand
TCTTCATAATTACGCTTTGACTGGCATGGCATCATCACCCCAAGCGTATTATCACAGGCCATCTTAGATAATATTCCTGCAAGCGCACTGTCTTTGCCGCCGCTGTTTCCATAGACGATCCCTTCAGCTCCACTCGTTTCCAATAAATTTCTAATAAATGCTATCCTATTTTTTAATTCTTCTTTATAATCTCTCATCTTTACTCCAATCTACGGTGTGTTATTCAGTGTTACCGACTTGTCTTGAATGGTTTCCGGCATGACGATTGTTGTTCTGGTGCCGATATCTTTACGGCTTATTACCTCAATGATCCCGGCATGTCTGTCTATAATCCATTTCATGATGGCAAGCCCAAGGCCGGATCCACCTGTTTTTCTTGCACGAGATTCATCAGAACGATAAAATCGATCAAATATATACGGAATATTGTCTGGATCTATACCAATGCCATTGTCTTGAACAGAAATTCGTACAAACCCTTTTTCTTTATTTTCTGCATTGACCGAAACAACAATTTCCCCGTCTTGCGGCGTATATTTGATACTGTTATCCACTAAAATCCGAATGGCCTGCTTCATCAACTGGCGGTCCGCATTGATCAATCCTGACGTACCCTCTTTTTTTCTGAAGCGATGATATCCGTCAATCATTTGAGCTTCTTGCAAAATCTCTTCCACCAATTCGCCGCAATCAAAAACTTCCGGATATAATTGAAGGGTTTCATTATCTCCCCTAGCCAGAAACAAAAGCTGCTCTACAAGATCTTTCATGTTTTCCGATTCGCTTTTAATCGCATCTATGGCTTCCTGCATGGTTTCAGGATCGTTTTTCCCCCAGCGGTCCAGAAGGTTTGCATAGCCCTGAACAACTGCAATTGGTGTACGAAGCTCGTGGGATGCATCCGACACAAACCGTACCTGTGAAGTATAAGCTTCATCTATTCGATCAAGCATGCTATTGATGGCGTTTGCTAAATCCTTCAATTCTTTTTGCGTTTCATCAACAGGAAGTCTTTTGTTCAGCTTGGTTGCATCTATGCTGCTGATTGTCCCCGCTAATTCACGCAACCGTTTCGTTTCAGAGGAATCCACAGTATTTCTCGTACCAGCCGCCATTGTCTGTGCTTTTTTAGTCATTTGGGTCATATCTGATATAGGCCTCAGAATCCGCTTGATTTTTTTCTGTTTTTTAATGCTCCGCTTATCAGTAAAATAGCTTCAAATATTAACAGTAATTTGAAAATCAATGCATACTGAAAAATTTTATTTCCAACCTCAAGGGTAATTCTGGTTTTTTCGTCAACAAAAAAAATGCTGTACTTCATTTCTAAAAGTTTGTCGTAAAAAGAATCATACTTTTCATTAAAGTTTATGTCACGAATCACCTCATAATTTTTCAATGGCGTACCTTTGTTTATTATGCTCCAAAGTTTAAAACCTTCCGGCTCATTCGCTTTTGGCTCCAGCAAATAAAAAAAACCATTATTCGATCTGGTCTCATCTATTGTCTGGTTATTCAGAATCATGACCGCATCTTCTTCTGCCTGCCAGAAAGTGAAAGAAAAAACTGCAGCGCACAAAAAAATATTAATGCTTATTAAAACAACTAACGTATTCAGCATTATTTTTAAGTTTAGTTTCATCACTAAAGACCATTGGGATTCTTTATTTTTATTGTTCATCTCTGATCACATATCCTACTCCACGTATTGTTTGAATGATTTTCACCCCAAAAGGTTCTTCAATCTTTGCCCGAATATATCGGATATAAACATCTATGGCATTCGTTTCTCCAACAAAATCATAACCCCAGACTCTGTCCAGCAGTAAATCCCGGCTCATGACGAACCCTTTGTTTTGCAACAAATAAGCAAGTAAATCAAATTCTTGTTTTGTCAGTTCTACCAGATTGCCATCAACATGGACTTCCCTGCTGGCCAGACTCATTTTAAGCTTACCTGCACATAGATTTGACGCCTGAGCCGTATTATTTTCCCGAGCCGTATTGCTTCCCTGAACAGACTGGCTATTCCTCAATAAAGCTCTGATGCGCGCCAGAAGTTCTTCAATTGCAAAGGGTTTTGTAAGGTAATCATTGGCTCCGCAATCCAAGCCTGCCACTTTGTCCATAATAGAATCTCTGGCCGTAAGTAAAATGACAGGAACTTTTGAGGTTTGTCTTATGCGTCTTAATATTTCAATGCCATTAAGCCCTGGAAGCATAACATCCAGGGCAATAAGGTCAAACGGTTTTTCCAGTGCCAAGGCAAGTCCGGTTCTGCCGTCTCCTGCCTTTTCCACAGCATATCCCTCAAAGGTGAGTTCCAGTTCAATAAATCTGGCAAGCTTTTCTTCATCTTCAATGATCAAAATTCGTTGCGGCATAGACCCTCCTTTTGGAATAACTTCTATTATTTTTTTATGTCTTGTTTAATATTTTCTGCAGCCTGAGATACATTGTCCATCATCCTGTTCACTTTATCGCTTCCCAGATCTGGTCCTTCAAAGGAATATCTGAAGTTAAAAAACAATCCTACTATAAGTAATGGAATCATAACCCAAAATCCAACAATCAGCAATACTACAACCACAGTCACTGGAAGCTTAATAATGTTCTCTCCATGTTTTTGAACCACCAGTAAATTAATGTTGCCTTTATGGATTATTTCACCAAGCCATTTAAAGAACCTGTTCATATTGTCTCTGAATGCAGAGGGTTCTTCTCTTTTAGATTTTGCTTTACTTTTTCCGCAGCTTTCTGTTTTTTCTGAATCCTCATAATCGGCAGCTGAATAAACGTACCTCCCGCCATCCTGAGGTGATTTTGTTTTCCCTTCCTGTTCAAGATCAATTAATGCCTGAAGTATGTCGCCCTCATTTTTCTCCAGTGCTTTTTTCGCTTCATCATAAGATACATTTGCATATTCGCGAAGCTTTTCTACCTGTTCAAGTGTTACCATAATAATTTTCCTCCTCTTTGTTTGAATTAGTTATTTAATATGGTTTCATTATAAGATGGAATGCTTCAAATCCCATTTGATAAAGATTAAAATTGGATTAAATTTCAGCTAGGGCCTGTCTGGTGCATCTCAGCTAGGGTCTGACTGCACCGTTTGTTAGTGGTGCAGTCAGACCCTAGCTGAGATGCACCAGCGGTTAATGAAATTATATCATATTTAAAGGAAAACCGTTATTCAAATAATTTTTTAAAAAATAAAATAATTATTTTCATTTTCCTATTGACATGCTCCCCGTTTTGTATTATTGTACTAATTGACTAATACAATAATACAAAAGGAGGTACCCCATATTATGACAACCCAATTTCAGTCAAACACACCAATTTATTTACAATTGGTAAACAATTTCAAGCATAGAATCGTCTCAGGGGAATTAACGGCCGGTTCTAAGCTTGAATCGGTAAGAGATCTCGCTCTCTATTTTGAGGTCAACCCTAACACCATGCAAAGAGCACTAGCAGAATTGGAAAGAGATGAGCTTGTTTTCGCCGAGAGAACAACAGGTCGTTTTATTACAAAAGATAAGGAGTTAATTAGTAAAATGCGCGAATCAGTTGCACAAGAAATCATTGATCAGTTCATACTACAAATGTCAAGTTTAGGCTTTTCAAATCAGGAAGCCATCAATCTGTTTATCAAAAAAATGGAAGGAAGGAGTGTTTAAATGAACACGCAAATTACAAATAAACTGCCCGATGCTAAACCAAATTTATTAAACGTCAGCAATCTGAATAAAATGTATCCGAAAAAATTAGCTTTGTCCGGTTTAAATCTTACATTGGAACCAGGACATATCGTAGGTTTACTGGGTCCGAACGGAAGTGGCAAAACAACTTTAATGAAAATCCTAACAGGTGTCATCAAAGACTATAGTGGAACAGTTACTATCAATGGAATACCCATAGGCCCCGAAACGAAGGCTTTGGTATCTTACCTGCCGGACAATCCCTACTTTAGCCCATGGATGACCCCTTTGCATATGATTTCCATGTTTAAAGACTTTTACACTGATTTCAGTGAAGATAAATGCCTTGCTATGCTTCACAAACTAGGTCTTAACGAAAAACAAAGAATCAATACGATGTCTAAAGGAATGATTGAAAAATTTCAGTTGTGCCTGGTAATGTCCAGAAAAGCCATGTTTTACATACTTGACGAACCAATTGGAGGAGTTGACCCTGCTGCAAGAGATTTTATTCTGGATACTATTTTATCAAACTACGACCCGGATTCCACTATTTTAATGTCTACTCATCTGATTTCTGATGTGGAACGGATCTTTGATACTGTAATATTCCTGAAAGAGGGAGAAATTGTATTGCAGGGTGATATTGACAATATCAGGACTGCGGAAGATAAGTCCATAGATCAATTATTTAGGGAGGTATTCAAATGTTAAAGAAATTAATCAAATATGACATCAAGTCAACCTGGAGAGATTTTACAGGGATTTATCTGTCAATCCTGCTTGGCGTTATTATCCTCCCATTTATTTTTAACTACGTAAACAATGATTTCATTGTTATTACTGGAGGTTTCATCGCTTTTGGCATCATTATAGCTGTTATCGTAATAACAATCATCAGTTTGTTTAAAATATTCAACACAAATATATATTCAAAACAGGGATATTTAACTTTAACCCTTCCTGTAACTTCAAGGCAAATATTGTCTTCCAAATTAATTGTCAGTTCCATGTGGATTGTATTGACCATGATCGTCTCAGCGATTGGTTTACTGATCTTCACGTTATTGATAGCGCCGCTGCCTTTCATGGATATTATCAGTGCAATCAAGACATCTATCTCTCAACTATCTGGGCTTGGTGGAGTAACCATACTTCTTCTTATCCTTGCAATGATTATTTCTACAGTAAAAGAAGTAGCCAAACTATTTCTGGCATGCTCTATTGCTCATTTAAGGCAATTCAATAAATTCAGAGTTCCTGTTGGCGTGCTTTCCTATTTTGCTTTTTCCTGGGCAGAAGCCATTGTTGTTCAGGGTGTAGCTCTGATTGGTTCACCTTTCTTTAAAGACCAGACTCTTCTGATGAATCAGTTTAATTCTATGTCTAATCTTGGAAGCATTCAGGAAGTTTTGGGACTTTTCAACTGGGTAATAGGGCTTGGCATTCTGTATGGTGTCTTTTTAATACTTGCATATAGCATCTGCAATATTTGGATTCTGAACAACAAACTGGATTTGGACTAATATCAGGCAGCGCCAGCCAGCGGTGCATCTCAGCTAGGGCCTAGTTGCACCACCCTCAAATCAGTAAAGCCCGAATTGCGATATATATAATCGTAATTCGGGCTTTATATTTAATGTTTCACTTGATATTTCCCTTAGTAATTTGTATTACATTTCCGTGATAACCGGCAAAATCATTGGTCTTCTTTTTGTTTTCTTGTATACGTAATCTTTCAGGGTACTGTTAATCATATTTTTTCTTGTCATGTTATTCATCCCTTTATGTTTGGTTACGGTATCTTCGCAAACCTGCGTCAGCTGTTTCATGAGAACCTCTGATTCTTTTGCATATACAAAACCTCTGGAAATAATTTCCGGCCCTGTAATGATGTCCCCTGTTTCCTTTTCAATTGTCATAACCACAATAATCATTCCGTCTTCTGACAAATGCTTTCTGTCTCTCAAGACTATTTTACCCACGTCTCCGATGCTAAGTCCATCCACAAGAATCTTGCCTGATGGAACTGTTCCTTTGATTTTAGCTTCTTTGGAATCTATTTCAAGCACTTGACCAATATCCATAATAAAGATATTGTCTTTCTTCATGCCTAAGTTTTCTGCAAGATTTGCGTGCTGCTTTAAATGTCTGTATTCCCCATGAACCGGCATGAAATATTTTGCTCCAACCAGTCTCTGCATGGTCTTCAGTTCTTCCTGACAGGCATGTCCTGAAACATGTACATCAGCCAATGCCTCATAAACAACATCCGCTCCCTTTTTAAAAAGTTCATTAATAACAACTGATACTGATTTTTCATTTCCTGGTATTGGGGAGGCCGAAATAACAACCAAATCTCCGGCAACGATTGCAACCTGCCTATGATCTCCTGACGCCATCCTTGAAAGGGCAGACATGGGTTCTCCCTGGCTTCCGGTTGAAATAATAACCTGTTTTTCCTTAGGATATTTTTTAATGCTGTCTATTTCAACCAGCACACCTTTAGGGATTGTCAAATACCCCAGTTCAATTGCCTTATTACATACGTTAACCATGCTTCTTCCACAAATGGCAACCTTCCGGTTGTACTTTACAGCAGCGTTCACTACCTGTTGAATTCTATGAACATTTGAAGCAAAGGATGCAACAATTATCCTGCTTTTTGAATTTAAAAATATTTCTTCAAAAGCTTTTCCAACTGTACTTTCGGACATGGTATAACCTGGACGCTCTGCATTTGTGCTGTCAGACATCAGGAGTAATACCCCTTTGCTTCCAATCTCCGCAAAACGCTGCAAGTCAATAGGTTCACCTAGAATTGGGGTAAAGTCTATTTTAAAGTCGGAGGTATGAATGATCACACCCACTGGTGTATGTATTGCCAACGCTACAGTGTCTGGAATACTATGATTTGTTCTTATAAATTCAATTTTAAATGCACCCAAATCAATCGTTTCTCCCTGAGAAACAATATTAAGTGTACAGTCAGCCAGAATTTTATGTTCTTCCAGTTTGTTTTGCAAAAGACCCAATGCAAGTTTAGTCCCGTAAACAGGAACATTAACATTTTTTAATACGTAAGGTAATGCGCCAATATGGTCTTCATGACCATGCGTAACGATAATCGCTTTTATGCGATCTTTGTTTTTTGTCAGGTATGTTGTATCTGGTAAAACTAAGTCTACCCCCAGCATTTCATCATCTGGGAAGGCCATTCCACAATCCACAACTACAATTTCATCACCGTATTCAAATACTGTGATGTTTTTTCCGATTTCCCCAAGTCCACCCAGGGGAATCACTTTTAACTTTTTCTTTTTTAATGTCAAAATAATCTCCAATTCTTTTTTTATAATTAATTTTTTAATAATTTCATATTTTTAACTCAATCTATATTTTGTGCGTAAACACACAAAAAAATCACCGACTCATATCCTTGTTTAAACATAAAATATGGGGGGCGATATATGTTTGATTTTTATAGGTTATATAGTTATAATACCATAATTAAACATAAATAGATACAAATAAAT
>JAENWH010000272.1 GCA_016650135.1 Peptostreptococcaceae bacterium | reverse complement strand
TACCTTGATATTGCATTTTTGCCATTGTTTATTCCTCCCTCTCTAAAAATTCCAAACTTCAGGTTTTTGTGCTGCATGATCATGTTCAGGTCCTGCATATACCTTCAGTTTTTTAAACATCTGTCTGCCAAGCTTACCATCCGGCATCATACCTCTAACAGCATGAATAATAATTTCTTCCGGTTTTTTTGCCTGTAGCTTTTCGAATGTAACCTCTCTAAGTCCTCCTGGGAATCCAGTATGTCTCTTATAGATTTTTTCTTTTCTCTTTTTACCAGTCACATTAACTTTTTCAGCATTGACAATAATCACATAGTCTCCAGTGTCAACGTGTGGCGTAAAAATTACTTTTCTTTTTCCTCTTAGAATTGAAGCTACTTCAGTAGCAAGTCTTCCTAGAGTTTTGTCCTCTGCGTCGATAATATACCATTTTCTTTCGACTTCAAGAGGTTTCGCGATGAATGACTTCATTTTACTTTTCCTCCTACCTACTAAAATTGTCTCCAATCACTTTCGGCACTTCACAATAACTTTTCGGTCACGGCCGGTCATTCCCAGCCTGCACCTTTTGATATCTCTCTCACGACTAAATCGCAAGCACAATTATTTTACCCTTTTTCTTCTCTATTGTCAAATATTTTCACCTACTCATATAAATTAATATTAAAGACGTTTTTAATATCTTGCTTTCGCAGCCCTCGCGTGTGCAATAAGACCTTCTCCTTCTGCCATTTTGGATACAATAGGCGCTATTTTTTTGCTAGCTTCTCTTGTCATGCTTTGATGTGTGCAAGTTTTTAAAAATGTTCCGACATACACGCCTCCCGTATACCTTGCCGCTCTTAATGTAGGTAATGTATGATTTGTCCCTGATGCATAGTCCCCGAATACTTCAGCTGTATTTTCGCCAATAAATAAAGATCCATAGTTTGTCAGTTTTTCAATTATTTTATCTGGATTTTCAACGGCAAGTTCAAGATGCTCCGGTGCGTATTTGTTTGATATTTCTACAGTTTCTTCAATGGAATCACATAATATTACTTCCCCATAATCTTCCCAGCTTTTTCCCGCAATTTCTCTTGTCTCCAAAGTTTTTAGTTGCTCTTCGACCTGCTTAATCGTATTTTCACCAACATTTTTGCTGGTTGTCAGAAGTATTCCTTTTGCCAAAAAATCATGTTCCGACTGACCCAAGATATCCGCCGCCAAAATAGCTGAATTTGAGCTTTCATCTGCAATAATCAAAACTTCACTTGGGCCTGCAATAAAATCTATTCCTACCTGGCCATAGCACTGTCTTTTTGCTTCTGTAACATACTGATTTCCCGGTCCTACAATAATATCAACGGGTTTTATTGATTCGGTACCATAGGAAAAAGCAGCAATGGCCTGAGTTCCCCCCAGCACATATATCTCGTCTACTCCTCCCAAATCCATTGCAACCAATGTCAAAGGATGAATCTTATTTGTCCCTTTTATCGGTGGCGAACATGCTACAATTCTTTTAACGCCAGCGACTTTAGCTGGAATCGCAAGCATAAGTGCTGTCGAATAAAGAGGATAACTCCCACCTGGAACATAGCAGCAACAGGCTTCTATTGGAAGAATTCTATGTCCCAGCTTAATTCCCGGCTGAACTTCAAATTCTTTTATTTCTTTTATGGACTCACTTTGCACATTTGCAAACTTTTCAATATTCGCCTTAGCCATTTTCATGCATTCGATCAGCTCAGGATCAACTTCTGCATAAGCCTCTTCAATTTCTGCTTTGCTGACGCGAAGATCCTTTCTAGTGCATTGATCAAATTTTTCATTATATTCAAGAAGTGCCTTGTCCCCGTTGTCACGAACATCATTAATCAGCATCTCTACTTTTAATGTTAAACTCTTTCGGTCTCCTTCACTTCTTTCTTTTCCCCTTTTCAAGTATTTCATTCGTCTCTCCTTTTCAGCTAGGGCCTGGTGGCGCATCTCAGCTAGAGCCTAAGCGCACCTATGTTTTTCATACTGTGAGATGCACCGTTTTCTATTTCATTTTTTCCTGTTTAACCTTATGATCCACCACGTGTCTTTGCGCAAGTTCCATTGAAACGTCCTTCATTTCAATACCTTCTTCCACCATAAGAACCATTAAATGGTAAGCAAGATCAGCTATTTCGTAAATGGTTTCTGACTTATCGTTTTTTGCCGCACCAATAATAACTTCTGTGCATTCTTCACCAATCTTCTTTAATATTTTATCCTTGCCCTTTTCAAACAAATAAGTAGTATAACTGCCTTCTTTAGGTTTGATTTTTCTTTCTTTCAGCATATTATAAAGTTCATCGTAACTGAAGGAACCATGACCCTCTGCCTGATAAACCGAATCAAAAAAACAGCTTTCTTCTCCAGTATGGCAAGCCGGCCCGTCTTTTATTACTTCTATTACCAGAGCATCTCCATCACAATCAGCCGTAATATTTACAACCTTCTGGAAATTGCCGCTTGTTTCTCCTTTTCTCCAAAGTTCATTTCTGCTCCTGCTGAAAAAGCAAGTCTTTCCCTCCAGCATTGTAATCCCAAGGCTTTCCTTGTTCATATATGCAAGTGTCAGCACTTTTTTACTGTAATAATCTTGTATAATAGCTGGGATTAACCCCTTTTCATCAAATTTTATTTCCATTTCAGCCTCCTTTAATTCCATTCAACCTCTTTTGAATTTTTTATAAACGGACTTCCACGCCGTTTCTTCGCAGTTCCAACTTCAACTTCTTGATTTCTATTTCTTTAAAATGGAAAATGCTAGCTGCCAGTCCTGCATCCACGGATGGATTCTTAAAAAGCTCTATGAAATGGTTTATACTTCCTGCTCCACCCGAAGCAATTATTGGAACAGACACTCTTTCCGAAACCGCCTGAAGCATTTCCAAATCAAATCCGCCTTTGATTCCATCTGTATCGATACTGTTTACCACCACTTCTCCGGCTCCGAGGAACACACACTTTTCCACCCAGTCAAGAGCATCGATTCCTGTGTCCTCTCTGCCCCCTTTGGCAAATATTCTGAAATGGTCTCCAACTCTTTTCACATCCATGCTTAATACAACACACTGATTTCCATACTTTTGAGCCGCTTCTCTGATGAGCTGTGGCCTTTTAATAGCTCCAGTGTTAATGCTGACCTTATCAGCACCACATTTAAGTACTCTGTCAAAATCTTCTATGGTGTTTATTCCACCTCCGACGGTTAAGGGGATAAAAATCTGGCTGGCAACCTCCTTTAATATGTCTGTAAAAAGACCTCGTTCTTCAATGCTGGCAGTAATATCATAAAAAACCAGTTCATCAGCACCGCTTTCATTATAGAATTTTGCCATATCCATAGGGCTTGCCACATCCTGCACCCCCTCAAAATTGACTCCCTTGACTACCCTTCCATTTCTAACATCAAGGCAGGGGATTATTCTTTTAGTAATCATTTTTTCTCCTCGTTTTGTTTTTCATATTCGTTTTTCGTTTTTGCCAGATTTTCCAATTGAATATTTGTAGCTTATTTTGATAATTCTATTGCCCTTTCAAGATCAATGGCTCCTATGTAAAGGGCTTTCCCAAGAATTGCGGCATAGGTTCCGTTAGCCTTCAAGGTTTCCAGCTCGTGTTCAAAACTGATCCCTCCGGAGGCCACAATATCAAGTCCCTCTATTTCAGCCAGTTTTTCATAGGCTTCCAGATTGGTTCCCTGCATGCCGCCGTC
>JAENWH010000430.1 GCA_016650135.1 Peptostreptococcaceae bacterium | reverse complement strand
TTTTGTTCATATTTTTCACCCCTTTTACTTAATTCTTTAAGTAGATATTATATCACTTTACTACATTTGAGTAAAGTGATATAATTATTATTAATTAATATTTCACAAATTTGGAGGAGAATAAAATGTATAAAATAGCAACTTTGAATAAAATATCTCCGGCAGGCCTTAGCTGTTTTAATGCTAAGTATTCCATTACTGACAATGTGGAAGAAGCAGTAGGCATTATGGTTAGAAGCCAGGATATGCTTGAAATGAATTTTTCCAAAAATCTGCTTGCGATAGCAAGAGCAGGTGCTGGAGTAAATAATATCCCTTTAGCAAGATGTGCGGCGGAAGGCATCGTCGTTTTCAATACACCTGGAGCCAATTCCAATGCGGTAAAAGAACTTGTACTTGCAGGGCTTTTTTTGTCAGCCAGAAATCTTTACGCCGGATTAAACTGGGCCTGCACTCTGACTGATGATGTCAGCAAATGTGTTGAAAAAGGGAAAGGGCAGTTTGCCGGTACAGAAATCAAAGGGAAAACCTTGGGTATCATAGGTCTTGGGGCAATAGGGGTAGGTGTTGCCAACTCAGCTGAAGCATTAGGCATGAAGGTTTTTGGATATGATCCTTTTATAACCTGGAAAGCCGCCCATGAATTGTCAAATACTGTAGCCATAATAAAAACTCTTGATGAGTTACTGCCTAAGTGCGACTACATTACCATTCATGTGCCCTCTATTTCTGAAACAAAGGGGATGTTGAATAAAGAGCGTTTTGCTCAAATGAAAGATGGAGCAGTTTTGCTTAATTTTTCAAGAGACAATCTTGTAAACGACAATGATTTGCTTGAAGCTGTCGCTGCAGGGAAAGTAGGCAGATATATAACCGATTTCCCAAACGATACTATAATCAATCAGAAAAATATTATCACAATACCACATTTAGGTGCTTCCACTGAAGAAGCTGAAGATAATTGTGCGGCAATGGCTGCGCACGAAATTATGGATTATCTTGAGAACGGCAATATAACTAATTCGGTGAATTACCCCGAAGTCTCTTTGGGGAGTTTTATTTCTGGCAATGGTCAGAGAATATGCATTTTGAACAAAAATACTCCTGCCGGCATAGGTAGCATAACAGGAATACTTTCTGAATTAAATATTAATATCAAAGATTTTCTGAACAGAAGTAAAGGTGATTTTACGTACACCTTAATTGACGTTGACTCTGATTTTGACGAGTCGGATTTAATCTCCAGGCTTACTATGGATGGAATTATTTCAGTTAGAATTTTAAAATAAAAATCCGCATTCGAAATTGCCTGTTTTAATATTTCACGTTGTTGTCTGTTTCCTATTACCTGTTATTTCCCGCTTGTTTCACGCCAGGCCTTGTTTAACATAACGCCAAGGCCAAGTGTCCATCCCAGCAGATAAAACCAGATCATAATGGCTACAAGTGATGCGAGCGAACCATACAGCAGCGAATAGTTTGCCACGCTGTTCGTGTAATAGCTGTAAATACTTGTAACCAGAAGGATAGAGACAGCCGCGAAGATGCTCCCTGGCAGCACTTCTCTAATTTTAACCTTATTTGTCGGCAACACGTAATAATTATAGGTTACCATTACAAAATATAAAGTCAGAGCAATCGGCCATCTGATTAGGAACCAGAAGCCCCCAACTGAATATTGTATGTTGAATAGTTCTTGAAGTGTATCTAGAACTATGCTTATTATCAGTTCTCCATAAACTATTATTATTAAAGAAAACACGATTGTGAACAGGGTGAGAACAATTGTCTGAATTGCCCTTATTCTTTCTCTTATATACCCTCTACCCGAAGGTTCTCCCGTGATAGAATAATTAGCGATTTTACCGAGGAAAAATTGAGCTTTCGATGCTGCCCATAAAGAAACCAACACAAATATAACATTCATGCCCCCTGTGGGTTTGTATGAAACAAAATCACCAATCATCTCCGAAACCTCTAAAGAAGCATACTGTTCTATTAATGCGCCTATTGAGTCAAAAGACAAAGAGAAAAATGCCAGCATTTGCGAAAGCAAAATAAGCATAGGTATTACAGACAGCAGAAAATAAAAGGCCATCTGTGCAGCAAACCCCTGAAAATAAGGGTCTTTAAGCTCCTTGATGATGAGCAAGGCAATTTTTAACGGTCTTTTTTTTGTCATTTTTTATTACTTTTAATACCTTTCCTCTTATTTGTTCCCAT
>JAENWH010000445.1 GCA_016650135.1 Peptostreptococcaceae bacterium | reverse complement strand
GAATGCGGTCAATTCACTGAATATATAAAAATTAAAAATATCTCCAGTCAATACAATACCATTGGCGGCTGCCAGCAAAACAAGATACGTCGAGTAAAACTGATAACTTTTTTCACCTCTTATAATAAGAATAGATATAATGGCCGCCAAATTTATCAATATGATAAATCCTACCGATAAAGGTGTCAAAACGAAGTTTATTCCGTATGGAGCCTGCCATCCTCCAATTTCAACCGATACAGGGATTTTCCCACTTACATAAATGATTATAGAAAATATTTCCATAAAAACAGTAATCAAAGTTGCCATAATTCTATTTGCTTTTTTTGCAAACAGTGCAACAAATGCACCCACAAGAGGTATTACTATCAAAAATAATGAACTATTCATTCAACATGACCTCCTCTTCGTCACTGGCATCAATTGAAAGAGTACCATGTGTTTTATAATATCTAATCGTTAAGCCAAGGGCAAAAGCCGTAGTACCTAACCCAATGACGATTGACGTCAGCACAAGTGCTTGTGGAACAGGGTCCACCATATTTACAATATGCTTGATGCTGTCTGCAGACCTTAAAATTGGAACTTCCCCATCTTTTACATAACCGAATGCTACTAAAAGCAAATTGATGCCTGTTTCAATGATATTTAAACTCAGTAATATTTTTATTATGTTTTTTCTTGTAAGAACACCATATAAACCTATAAAAATAAGGGAAGTCGATGATAACAGGAAAATATTAAGCATTGTCATGTTCTTCTCCTCCTTTGTAGAATTCAAGATAAACACCAGAAAGCTCAGCCGCAACTTTAAAAGCAATTAAAGTGTAAAGAATAGGTATCAGTCCCGCGGAAAACATGTCTCCGATATTTCCTCCTTCAAGGAAGTTTACAAAAAATGATCCTTTCAGAATAAAGCCCAATGTTGCCAGTGAAAATATTGAGATACCAGCAATCGCCTCAACCACTTTCAATGTATAATGCGATACTGTTTGTCTGCCGGCTAAAACACCAACTAATATTGCAGAACTTATAATTGCCCCTGCCGGGAAACCCCCACCTGGTGAGAGATGTCCGTTTATAAACATATATCCGCCTACAAGGAGCATAAATGTCATCAGAATAGGTAACCAATTATATAAAAGTTGAGTCGACTCTTTTATTTTTCTTTTTTCGTCAGGAAGTACCAAACCAAATCCCATGACTGTCACAAAAAGTACTATTACTTCAAGTGCTGTATCAAACAATCTATAATCAGCAATTACAGCGGTCACAATATTTGCGGCGCTATCCTCTGCTTTTCCTCCCCATTCGTATAAAATGTTTTCGTCCAAAACATTTTTGTATAAATATCTGTCTGCAACTCTGTCTGCAACAACATTGTCATCCATAACATTAATTCCAACATAATTGCTTATTGTAACTGTATAAATAAAATAAGCCAGCAACGCAAGAAACGCAATTGCTAATATATTCATTAATAAGGTTTTTTCTTTTTTCAACCTGTTATCCTCCAATATCTACTTTTATTCAGAAACTCTCTTATATGACAAAATAAAGAGAGCCGAAGTTATCCCGGCGCCAATAGATGCTTCTGTAATAGCTACATCTGGCGCATGCATAAATATGAATAATACTGATGCAACTAAAGACACAACAGCAAATACAATAATAGCATTTAAGATATTTGGTGTTATCAAAACCCAAATAGCTGCGGCTACCATTATAACAGCAAGTATGCTAACTACTAATATCATCATCGTTTTGATCCCCCTCCTGCTCTTCTTCCTTAAAACGATCTGCAAAAGCATTCTCTGAAAGAGTAAAAGTTTCTTTATTTCGTAATAAAGCTGCCCTTGTAATCTTATGAGATGCGATTGGTGCCGTTGCCAAAAAGAATAGTGAAATAATTATAAGTTTGAATCCCCATTCAGGATGAAAAAATATTAAGCCAATAAGAAAAGCCACAATCCCAAGTGTTGATGCTTTAGTTCCTGCTTGCGACTGGTTCAAGACATCAGGCATTCTTAATATTCCAAGCCCGCCAAGGAAAAGAAATGCAGCCCCAATTGTTAAAAATATATAACCAATTATTATCACTTTATAATCCTCCTTCCAAATATCTTGCCATTGCAAT
>JAENWH010000398.1 GCA_016650135.1 Peptostreptococcaceae bacterium | reverse complement strand
TATGAAGTGATACTCAATGCCCGCTATAAACCGGATGCCCTAACATATAGTCCTGAGCAGAATACTGTTCTGAACAACTTCCGTGGTGAAGTTGGGCTGAAATACAGTTGGTAGTATAGCAATATTCCTTAGTTTGTATGATACCTGTCTGGATAGAGGGCTTAGCTTCATCCTACTGTAGGGATTGTTTGGCCAGAGGTTGATTGTGAGATTAGTTTGAGTTGTAAAGATACAGTTTTAAAATTACTTAACCAAGAGGATATCTATGATTTCAATGATATGTGTATATAATAACCAGGAATTGCTAGATTCCTGTTTGTTGAGTACCTTGAAGGGACAGTCTTACCCCCATGAGGTAATCCTCATGGATAACAGTGATGGGAAATATCCTTCGGCTGCGGTGGCCTTAAACCAGGGGGCAAAGAAAGCACTTGGAGATATTTTGATATTTTGCCATCAAGATATGAAGTTAGAAAGTTTCGATACCTTGGGTCAGGTTGCCATCTATTTTGAAAGGTTGGGAGACAACATAATTGTTGGCCCTGCAGGGAAAGCAAGAGAATATCCTGACAGCACTATTACTAACATGAAGCACGGTGTTGTAAAGAGTTATTTTGCAGGGAGGTACTCATATAAAGATTACCATGAGTCGGACACCTTGGATGAGTGTTTATTTGCAGTAAAGAAGAAGGTGTATGAAAAAATTCAATTGGATGAATCAGTATGTAATGGTTGGCATCTATATGCCGTAGATTATTGCCTTACCTTGCATTCTGCCTTGCAAACGGATGTTTTTATCATTGATATTCCAGCCTATCATTATTCTGATGCAAGTTCCATGAATCAAACATATTATTCAACCCTAGTAAAAGTATGCAAGAAACACAAGCGTCAGTATGAAACCATTTATACTACTATGGGGAATTTAAAGACGGAAGACGCTTTTGTTTCGCTATATATACAAAAGATAAAATCCATAATCAAGAAATTATATTTTTCTTTGACAGGAAAGTCTCTGATTATTCATAAACTGGATTCTCCTAGAGTAAATATCTGACTTCTCGTCTTCTTGCACAATTGGTAGTATTTTTGTGTAACTGATCAAAGGATGAAAATGAATCCAAATATTAAGAATTTCATAAAGAAGTTAA
The DNA here is from genome assembly GCA_016650135.1 of Peptostreptococcaceae bacterium. The sequence continues at coordinate 1,276 of JAENWH010000398.1, read as the reverse complement.
CTTACACGATATCTGCCAATTCCATTGGTTTCCTTACTTCTTTATTGATGGCCTTTTTTGTCCCAAAATTTATTGGAGTTGCTGATTATGGTTATTGGCAACTTTATATTTTTTATGTTAGTTATACAGGATTCTTTCAGTTCGGTTGGGCTGATGGGTTGTATCTTCGTTATGGAGGAAAATACTACTCTGAGTTAAATCTACCTATGATGAATTCTCAATATTGGAGCCAAGTCTTCATCGATTTAATACTAATAGCAGGTTTTTGTATTTTTGCTCTTTTCCGAATTAAAAATACTGACAGATTGTTCATTGTGATGCTTACGGGGGTTAATTGTCTTTTGCTGCATCCCAGGGCCATGTTACAGTATTTGTTGCAAAGCACCGGAAGAGTTAAGGAATATGCGAAAAATGTTATTGCAGAGAAAGCCTTTCTGGTGTTATTTATATTCTTTTTCTTCTTGAGAGGTTATCGGGAATATCAATATTTGATTTGGGCAGATATAATTGCAAAATCAATTGCCCTGTGTAGTGTGGGTTGGACTTGCAGGGATATTGTAATTTCAAAAAGAGTTGCTTTTTCTCTGGCTTTGAAAGAGAGCTGGACGAATATGTCTGCTGGGATTAAACTAATGTTTGCTAACATTGCAGGTATGCTAATTATTGGTGTAATTAGGTTTGCGATAGAAAGGACTTGGGATATTACAACCTTTGGAAAGGTTTCTTTTTCGTTGAGCATATCCAATTTTATTTTGGTATTTATTTCTGCTATCAGTATCGTGATCTTTCCTATAATTAAGAGAAGTACCCAAGTAAGACTCCCTTTGATTTACGATACTTTAGGTGTATTAGTATCAAATGCCATGATTGTATTTCTTATTTTATATTATCCAATCAAGATTGTCCTGTCCTTGTGGTTGCCCCAATATGTAGAGGCAATAAATTATTTTTCAATTTTGTTCCCCATCTGTCTTTTTGAAGCAAGGAACTCTTTGCTTATCAATACATATTTGAAGGCATTGCGGGAAGAGAATGCAATGTTCTGGCTCAATGGAATTTCCGTTTGCTTATCCTTTCTACTGACCTATATAACAGTTTTTTTGTTGAAGAATTTGACGTTAACAATCGTCTCTATTGTTTTTCTCCTTTCTTTCAGATGCTTTATATCTGATTTGTATCTTCAGAGGAAATTGAAGAAGAAGTATTCCAATGAGGTCCTATGGGATATTGTTGGGACGATAGTTTTTATTTTTGGAAACTGGACAGTCGGTGGTTC
>JAENWH010000305.1 GCA_016650135.1 Peptostreptococcaceae bacterium | reverse complement strand
ATGTATTTTGATAGCGGATTCTCCTTGGCAAATTATTTTTTTGCCGGATAGAAAACAGACTCATAAAAAATTTATAAAGGGTAAAAATGAAAAATATAATATACTTAATAATATTGGCACTGGTAATTTCATGTGTGCCAAACAACTATGCGTACGCATTAACGAGTACGCCGCAAATTACTGCGGAAGCAGGAGTCATCATCGATGCAAACACTGGACTGGTACTGTTCGATAAGAACAAGGATGAAAAGCTTGAACCTGCCAGCATAACAAAGGTAATGACAGCACTTTTAGCACTTGAAAATTTAGATATGAATAAAACGGTAATCATTGACGAGGAGACTTCCTTTACGGAAGGCAGCCGCATTTATCTTCTGGAAGGTGAAAAAGTCACTGTGGAAGACTTGATGTACGCTTTGCTTTTAGAATCTGCAAATGACGCGGCTGTAGCAATTGCGAAAGAAGTATCGGGTTCAGTAGAGGAATTTGCAAAACTGATGAATCAGAGGGCCAAAGAAATAGGCGCGAAAAATACAAATTTTGTGAACCCCCATGGACTGCATGCTGAGGGGCATGTAACTACTGCTTATGATATGGCTTTAATTGCTCAGGAAGCCATGAGAAATCAAGACTTCAGAAAATTAATTTTGACTTACAGGCACGTTATTGAAAAAACGAATAAACAGCCAACCAGGTTTTTATATAATACCAACAGGCTTATTTATGACGAAAAGACGAAGGTCGATGCAAACGGAATTTTAAGGCCAGCGAAGTATGATGGTGCTACTGGAATTAAAACGGGGTACACCCCTGAGGCCGGAGGATGCCTTATTACCGGGGCTAAAAAAGACGGTAGCGAGTTTATTGCGGTAGTTTTAAAATCAACAGATCTGGGGAGATTTGGAGATGGTATCACTCTGCTGGATTTCGCTTTTGCCAACTATAAGTCGGTTGTCGCTATTAAAGGCGGGACTGATATGGGAATGATCAAGGTGAAAAACGGAGAGAAAAATAAGGTTGCATTGGTAACTGAGCGGAATGGAGGCGTCACTTTGCCAAAAGAAGCCTCTGAAGATATTGTAAACAAAAAAATTGTAATCCCGAAAAGTATAGAGGCACCTATAAAAAAAGGACAGCAAATAGGATTCGTGGAAATATATGAAGGAGATGTTCTCAGAGACAAGGTGCCAGTTGTAGCAGTTGGATCGATTGGGAAAGGCACATTTTTATCTGTTTTTGGCATAGAAGATAACATAGCTTTTAAAATTATTCTGGCGCTGAAAATAATCGGCGGGATTCTTGGGGTTCTGATTTTACTGATGGTTTTATACATTTTGTATAAAAGAAATCAAATTAAAAAGAAACGGACAAAACGAAAACAGCAAATGATGAAAATGACAAAGGAAAGACATGTTCGACATTAAAGAAAATCTGAAAGAACTCCCGGATAAACCGGGAGTTTATATGCATAAAGATAAACTGGGGCAAGTTATTTATGTGGGGAAAGCATCTTCATTAAAAAATAGAGTGCGCCAGTATTTTCAATCTTCAAGAAATATGGATGCCAAGGTGAGAGCCATGGTTTCTCATATAGAGGAATTTGAATATATTACAACGGCAACAGAAATGGAAGCACTGATACTGGAATGCACCTTGATTAAAAAATATATGCCGAAGTATAATGTATTACTGCGAGACGATAAAACATATCCTTATATTAAAATTACCATATATGAGGAATTTCCCAGACTTACAAAAACAAGAAAAATAGAAAAGGATGGGGGAAAGTATTTTGGCCCGTATACAGATGTTTCTTCGGTAAATCAGATCATTGAACTGCTGAACAGCATTCTAAAATTGAAGAGGTGTTCCAATAAAACTTTTGCCGAAGGGTTTAAACCTTGCCTCAATTTTCATATCAATCAGTGCAAAGGAGTATGCATCGGGAATATCAGCAGGGAAGAATACAGAAAAAGTATCAATGAAGCGATTGATTTTTTGAATGGTAAAAGTAAGCCACTGACAGATTATTTAAAAATGAAGATGGGGCAAGAGGCTGATAAACTTCATTATGAGGGAGCGGCAGAATACAGGGACTACATCAATGCCATAAACAGTTTGAACCAAAAGCAGAATGTGGTGATTCTGGGAGCGAAGGATATGGATGTAATAACCATTCTAAAAGGTGAAAAGGAGTATTACGCCGTGCTGTTTTTTGTGAGAGAAGGCAAACTTTCCGGCAGAGAAACTTATCACCTTCAAACAAATGCTGAAGATGAACCTTGTGAAATGACTCGGGCATTTATTGAGCAGTATTACACAGAGGTTCCTCAAATCCCAAATGAAATACTTGTTCAATATGAAATTGAAGACAAGTCGTTGGTTGAAGAATTTCTGACAACCATAGCCGGCAAAAGAATTAGAATCACAGTGCCGGTGCGTGGTGAAAAAAAGGCTATGCTTGAGCTTGTGAAAAAAGATGTCATCGAAATGGCTAAAAGTATTGATGCAAAGGCACTTAATCAAAGGGAGCGGGAAATTTCGATCAGAAAAGAAATGGAGGACTTAATAAATGAGTATACTGGTTTTACTATCGGTGGCAGGAATCGCAATAATAGCACTTGTGCTGGGGACGGTCCTGAAATAGGAGATAATTATCGAATTGAGGCTTATGATATATCCAATATTAATGGTGTCGATTCAGTGGGAGCAATGGTCGTCTTTGAAGGAGCCAGAGCAGTAAAAAAGGATTACAGGCGTTTTAAAATAAGAACGGTGGAGGGACCAAATGATTATGGAAGCCTTCAGGAAGTAATATACAGAAGATTTAACAGGGCGCTGGCGGGAGACCCAGGGTTTTCAAAAATTCCGGACATCCTTTTTATTGATGGGGGAGTAGGCCAGGTTTCGGTTGTTCTTAAAATGCTAAATGCCATGAGTATTAAACTCCCAGTATTTGGAATGGCAAAGGACGAAAGTCATCGTACAAGAGGATTGGTCTATTTAAACGGTTTGGATTCCGGTGAAAACAGCCGTGAAATTTCATTGAAGGAAAGGCCGCTGCTTTTTAAATATGTGGGAACCATCCAAGAGGAGGTTCATCGGTTTGCGATAGATTATCACAGGGGACTTCGCGGGAAAAGACTTGAAATTTCAGTTCTTGATGAAATAGAGGGTATTGGAAAGGTGAAAAGAAATATTCTGTTGTCTCATTTTGGCAGTATTGAAGCGATAAAAAGTGCAAAAACAGATGAACTTGCAGAGATGCAGGGAATCAGTAAAAAAGAAGCGGAAAATATATACAAATTTTTTCATTGATAT
>JAENWH010000161.1 GCA_016650135.1 Peptostreptococcaceae bacterium | reverse complement strand
TATTCATGATAATACCTCCAACCAAAATATTAACACAATATTACTATGATTTATTATGTAACCCCAAAACTACAATTAGAAGTCTTAAACACAGTATTTATGTTACTTTACACATAACCTGTGGGGTTACATAATGTACATTAGGGTACGGGTAACCTAATGTACACATCTGCACCAATTCCATTAGTCAGTTTCATGACTTCTTCAGGTGGATTAGAAGTTTCATAATTAATAATTTCATCAGCACCACAAGCTTTTGCAAAGTTCAAACGTTCTCTACGACCAACCATTATTGTCCTAGCACCTTTAGCTTTACAAATTTGCATTACCAAATTTCCAATAGGACCAGGGCCAATAATAACTACTGTTTGACAACTTTGGACTTCTCCAATTTTCACTGCATGAAGAGCTACTCCCCCAGTGTCGCACATAGTTGCTTCTTCAAAGCTTACATTATCTGGCATAATAGTAAGTGCTTTTGGGCTATAAGCTCCATATTCGGCGTAAGCTCCTTGAACAGTAAAACCATAGTGCCTATGCCCAGCTTCATAGTTTCCATAATTTAAGCAAAGATTATATTTTCCTTCACGACAATTTTTGCAAGAACCACAGCCACAATGAGCCTCACCAGCGACTCTATCTCCTACTTTAAGAGTATGGACATTTTCACCTACTTCGACTACTTCCCCTGACCATTCATGTCCAAAAATAAATGGGTATTTAGGTGGCCAACCTATGTCTAATAATTTTCCTTCAAATAAATCTGGATCTGTTCCACAAATAGCTACTGCTTTGATTCTGCATAAAACTTCTTCATTAGAAATTTTTGGTAATGGCACCTGTTGAATTTCAAACTTATTAGGTGCAGTAGCCACTAAGGCTCTCATATCTAATTTCATATAGTTTCCTCCTATTTTTAAACACTAATATGCGATAGTATAAATATGTCTTCCACCATGTGTTGGTCCTTTAACTACAGCATCAATTTCTTCTTTACTTCTTTGAGTCATTTTATCGGCTGGTGGTAATTTTCCAGCAGGATAAGTAGCAATAATATCATTAACTAATTTCTCTAGGTAATCCAATACATGTTCAATTCCAGCTCTTGCATGTTCTGGATCAGCCTTTCTTGGATCTCCAATAACACCTTCAGGAGAACAAATACATTCCATTCCTACACAACCATAAGCGTTATACCATTTAATTGGGCCTTCTCCACTTTCAGCTGAATTATTGATATTTCCACCAGGAATAAGGGATGTAGGTGTTGTAGCTACAGATTCTTCTTGCCTACATAGTTCTGGAAACAATGCTCTAGCATAAGATTGTTCTACTTCATCTGCATGAATAAATGGTGTATCATAAACTCCACCTTTATCTTTTGTTTCAAGATCACTTAATAAAGTTTTAGGATTTCTAGCCGCATTCCAGAAATGTAAATAAAGAACAATTCCAGGAACTTGGTATTTTTTTCCAAATTTATGAATAGCAAGCGGAATTACATAGTCTTGCCCATGTCCATTTACTACAATCATTTTTCTAAAACCTGTATTCCAGAAACCAGCAAATATATAACATAAATAATCAGCTAAAATTTCTTCTGGAATCATTATAGTACCAGGCATACCTAAGTGATGGTAAGGATGAGAACCATACCAAACTGGCTGAGCTACTGTACATCCGGTTGCAAGAGCAATTTGTTCACAAATTCTTGTATCAAGATAAGTATCTTCACCATAAGGAGCACCTGCTCCATGATTTTCAGTAGATCCCACAGGAATCAAGATAACATCGTTTTTCTTTAATCTTTCCTCAACATCGCTAGATGTCATGTTTTGATAATAGACACCAGCATTTTTTTCCATTAACCCTTTTTGGACGGGAAAATTCCATTTACTCATATTATTCCTCCATAATTTAAAACCCTATCAATTTGCTTCAAATATATTAAAGCTTTATTCGCTGTCTTTACTCCATCCTCTCCAGGAAGGCATTCGACCGAAACGTAACCAGTATATTGCACTTGTTTTAAAGTATTAAAAATTTCTGAAAAATTAATACTTCCATTCCCAGGAATCTTTCTGTTATTATCGGCTACATGCAAATAACCTAATTTATTTCCTGTCTTTTTTATTGCTTCGACTAAACTAGATTCTTCAATATTCATATGAAAAGTATCTAAATGAGCATAACAATTATCTATTTTATATTTATTAATAAAATCTAAAAATTGGTCGGCTGTGTTAAAAAGATTTGTTTCATATCTATTTATTTCTTCAACTAAAACTTTTACTTCGCTTTTCTTTGCATATTTACAAATTTGTGAGAAAAGTTTACTAAGTTTATCAAAATAATATTTTTTTTGTTCATTATCTGGAATATTTCCTTTTGCCCATCCGATAATAATATTTGTATTTAGGGCTTTTGCTAAATCAATATATTTCAATAGTCCTTCTAAAGCAGCTTTACTATCACTTCTTGACTCAGACAACAAAGTAGACTTTCCCATTGTTGCTAGTCGTCCTGTAACAATTGCTGAAATTTCAATTTTATTTTCTGTTTTTATTTTATTAATCCTATCAATATCAAAGTTCGCATCTTCACATGTATGATATTCAATCGCATCATAACCAAGTTTTGCAGCTTTAACTAAAACTTCTTCTAAAGAACCTTCAATTAAAAGAGGCTGTCCCTCTTTAATACAATCAGAACAGGCTACACTATATTTCCATTGACTCATTATCTGATTCTCCTTTTGTCTTATGGTCATATATTAATACAGTATACTTGGTTTGTCAAATATTTTTTTTATTTTTTTTAAACTTATAAAATGTCCACAAAAAAGATAAAGGAAGTTCCACAAAACTCTGCTAATATTAAGTCACCTAAGGTCAATAAGAAGTGATTATTTAGAATTTAAGTCACCACTAATAAGTGCTTAAGTCACCACTTCCTAAAATAGCAATAAGTGGTTAAGTCACCACCCCAAAGTAGGCATTGGACCTGATGCCAATACCTACGAAAATGAAGGGTCAAATTGAATTGTTATATTCTTTTAAAGTTTTAGTACCCTTAATAGCTCTCATATTTGTGTTACCCAATGAGATTTTAATACTACAATCTATTACTCTACTGATAATTGCTTCTGATACAGGAGTTTCTTTCATGTTATAAATCCAGTCTCCTACATCGTATTGTGTGCAAAAAATTGTTGTCTTATTAATTCTTTTTTCTAAAATTTCTAGTAGTATATTAATTTCATTATTATTAATTTTTCTTAATAACCATTCATCAATTATCAATAAATCATAATTACCATATTTAGCAATATAATTAGTAAGCCTGTTGCTTAATTTAGCATTCTCAACAGTTTCTAATAATGTAGGCATTCTAACATAACAAGTACGTATTAAACTCCTACAAGCATTATTTCCTAGTGCGCAAGCTAAATAAGTCTTTCCACAACCAGTTGGGCCTGAAATTATTAAATTAATATTTTTTTCAATATAGGCATTGCTACCTAAACTTAATATTTCACGCTTATTAAGGTTTCGACTTTCATAATTAATATCTTCTAAAACAGCATTACTTATAGAAAACTTAGCTCCTCTAATATATTTTTTGATCCTATTAGCTTGTTTAATAGATAAAATTTGGTCTACCATTAGTTCAAGTTGATTTTCGAAAGACAATTCCAAAAACGATTGGTTTGTTGCATTTGATTCAATAAAGTCTATAACTTCAGGTAACTTTAATTCTCTTAATTTGTATTTAGTTTCATTTGATAATTTCATATAAAATTCTCCTATTTTATTTTTTTAAAGTATTCAGAACCTCTCATGATGCCTTTGCCTTTTTGAGTTTCTTTCTCGTTTTCTTCAATTAAATTATTCATAACTTGACTATGTAAGATAGCTTTTATATGCTTATATCTAGGTACAGATACTTTTTTCAACGCATAATTACATGCTATCTCAAATTCTTTTTTAGTATGTTTTTTGCTTAGTCGAAGTATTGAGAGTGAGGAGTTATATCCTTGCTCTTTTATTTTTACTGAGCTAAAAATAGTTTCAATAACCTTAACAGTATTAGAACCTATTGATTTCGCCCAATTCAATATTCTTTTGTCATCCCATTCAATATTATCAAAATATTTTGGCATATCTTGTAATCTTGTTTTATATTTATATGTTATATATTCTGGAAAAAGTTGATGGGTTACTAAATGTTTATTATGATAATAAATCCTTAATAAATTATCAGTAATTTTTAAGTCTACTTTTTCTCCAACATATTTAAAATTACAGGAGTAATAATTCTTTTTATACTGAATATGCGAACTAGGAGACACTTTCCGTCCAAATATCCATATACCATATTCATAGGGTATTTCAGGTAAAGATCTTAAAAATTCTTTTTCATTTCCTTTGAATATATCTTGTCTACTATATTTTCCATCGTATCTTTTTTGAAAAGGATTGTTATTAAAACCAAATAGTTTTTCTTTAATTGCATTGTTTAAGCTTTGTAAAGAGAAGAAAACTTCATCTCTAAGTGTAGCTATTATTGCAGTAGCAATTTTACCTACAGTACCTTCAACTGATGCTTTTCTTTTTGGCTTTCTAGGTGGTGCTGCCATAATTGCAATGCAATAATGATCGCCAAATTCTTCATATTGCTTATTGTAAATGACATCACCTTCTTTAGGATGCTTAATAACCCCAGTTTTTAAATTATCACAAACTATTGTTCTTGTAATGCCATTAATATATTCAAACATATTTACATTACATCGAATCCAAGTGGCTTGTTTCATGTTTAAAGTAGCTTCCACATAAGAATATTGGCTATAAGGTAGTGTAGCTACAAATAAATATGCTTTATACTGCAGGCCTGTTACTTCATCAGTAACAGCCATTGTTGGACCTGACCAGTCTACTTCAATAATTTGCCCTGGTTTATGTTCCAAATGATTTGTAACGTTTCTTGTACCTGTATATTCATGATAACCTTGGCAAAACTTTCCATACCAAATGCTAACTGTTCCTTTAGCTTCACAAAGATCATAATATTCTTGCCATAACAATTTAAGAGTTACCCCCGTTTTAGCAAGTTCTTTTTGACACTTATCATAGTCAGGTTTTTCATAAATAGTTTTGCTAAGCTGTTTTTCTGGAAAAAACCAATCAATAAGATCTTCATCATCTTTTTCTTTAACATC
>JAENWH010000517.1 GCA_016650135.1 Peptostreptococcaceae bacterium | reverse complement strand
GAGCCTTTTCCATATCGTCTTCTGTTTTCAATTCGATGATGGCTAAGATAGGAAATTTCAATTGATTTGGCAATTTTGCAATTTGAGCAGAAAGGTCTGTTAATTTCATAATTTACACCGCTGCCCTTCTATGTTGAAAAGCAAGAATCTGATGAATTATTTTTAGTAATTTTATCCTATAAATCTGAAGAGGATGTGAGCTCTGCTGGAGAGCAACTCACCAGCAATAGGATTTATGGCTGTGAAATACAGTTGAGAGCTTCTTGTTGAAAGAGGCTCTTTTTGTATTTCATTGCCACTTATGGCTAATACAAACTCACCCTTGAATTTTCGGAACGGAAATTCAAGGGAACTATATCTATAAAAACAACCTTCTATCAACAGAACAGGACTGGTCCTGGCTGTATTGCCTCGCTTCATTTTTTATAGAATGTGAGCCGCGTCCTGCGGAAAGCAGATTCTAAAATTAAGAACTGCAGGGCAGCGGTAGCGGTCTCACAAAAGTTGTTTTTATAGTATAGATATAGAGTTTATTTAATAACAGAACATACATAAGGTTGATTATTTTTTAGAACAAACCGGATTCTGTTTAATAATTTCCTTGCAATTCTGATAATTGCCTTATTTGGTTCCATTCTTTTGCAATAATCATGGAAGCTTTTATTTAGAGCCGGATCCCATCTTGAAGCAATCCAGGCACTCTCAATAATTATACTCATTAGGAAATTGTTTCCGCGATGTGTTATTTCACCTATAATTTCTTTTTCGCCACTTGAATTTGTTGATGGAATTAACCCAATGAAACTGCACAATTGATCGAAGTTGGAGAACCTGCTTATCGTTTCAATTTCTGTCAATATTATCATCGCGGTTAATGTGCCAATACCTGGTATCGTTCGCAATAATTTGACAAGATTAGCATATTGATCACTTTGCGCTAATTCTCGGATTCCTCTGATAGCATCCAACATGGTTAATCTTAAATGCTGGCTCTCATCGATTAAAAGGGTAAGTGTTCTTTTAGCACTGCTTTCAGTAAATTCTAAACTCCTTAACCAATTCATAAATCGTTTGGACCAATGAGTAGCCGATTTACTAAATGCTTCAGGCATATCGATTCCATGAAAGTATAAAAAGGATTTTATCCGATTTTTGTTCCTGGTTAAATCTTTTGCCAAGGTTCTTCGCATTCTCACCAGACATCTGTCTTCAAGCGTTTTTAATGAGGATACATGTATTCCTTTCAGATCACCATTACGCAATGACCGTGCAATTTTTTTGCTGTCACGTTTGTCTGTTTTGTTAACCTTTTCCTTATCCGTTGTAGGGATATCAGCAGGATTTACCACGATGGAGTCAATTCCTAAGGCAGTGAGTTTATTATGAATCCAATACCCACAAAATCCAGCTTCATAGGCCGAATGATAAATTCCATTAGGAAAATTATTTACCAGATAATGATGCAGCAGTTCCGGTTTTGGATCCTGAGAAAAGGTTTTTAGTGTTAGTTTTTCAGTCATAATTGAAACCTTCCAACTTTTTAGGTGTACATCTAAGCCAACATAAAAGTGTTGGCCATTAAAATCAATTTTGTTACTTTGTGTAAGCATAAGTCAGAGTTTTATTGTTTATACTGTGGTAGTTAAATTTAATAAATTCCCAGACTTATGCTTCATTTTGCAAACATAGGGCCTGCGGATTTGTCT
>JAENWH010000410.1 GCA_016650135.1 Peptostreptococcaceae bacterium | reverse complement strand
TCTGAGAGGTAGCAGCCCCTGTTTTTCCAAATCCCTGTAAGTTCCCAGATCTTCATCATAGTTCCATATTTTGGCTGCATAGGTATTAATCGAAGTTATCCCTTTTGAAACCATATCATTTAAAACTTCACACATGATTTTCATTTTCTCGTCTAGATCTGCTAAAGGATCAGGCACAATGTCATCTAAAACAATGGTGGATTTTTCTCGAAATATCCCTGTCATCTGGCTATTTTCATCAACTTCTATAAGCCCTCCTGATGCTTTTATTTTTTTATCGTCTATTCCGGCAATTTCAATCGCCAGACTGTTTGCTATCATCACATGGAGGCAACTTCGTCTTATAACGACAGGATGTACCATAGAAATCTTATCAAGATCCCATCTTGTAGGAAGTCTGTTTTCAGTAAATTTAGTCTGATCAAATCCCGCTCCCTTTATCCATTTGCCCTTTTCAGTATGGTCAGCCTTTTCCTTCATGGTACTGATTAACTCATCAATACTTTTAATATCCTCCAGTTTTATCGACGTCTGATTTTGACAATAAGCATACATGTGCAGGTGCGAATCCCCCATTCCTGGAATCAGGGTTTTACCCTTTAAATCGATCTTATTCTCCGTGTTGAAATCTTCCGTCTCTTTATTGGATCCAACAAAAACTATTCTCCCCCGATCTATTCCAACAGCCTCAGCAATATGGCCTTCCTTCTGCAACGTATATATTTTCCCATTATATAGAATGGTATCTATTTTTTCCCCATCTATTTTTTTTTGATCCATTTCAATCCCCCTTTTAATTCTATCAGTAGAAAAGTGAAGCCAAGATATGATTCCTGGCTTCACTAATAATTTAACTGTATTTCTAATTAGGTAAGAGTTTTTACCAAGAAATCATATACAATTTGTGAGGTTTTTATTGTTGACGAAATTGTTGCATACTCGTCCACTCCATGGAAGTTTTCTCCTTCAGCCCCAAGAATAACAGTTGGTGCATCCAATCTATATCCCAAATAGTTAAAATCCCCAATGCTTTGAAAATACTCTTTTTTAGGTTCTTCATGACAAACATTTACAACAGAGTCAATAAAAGTTTTTACCAATGGGTTTTCTTCGCTCACTGTGTAAGGCATAAATCCTTTCGAGTCTTTGCTTGGTGCTTCTCGGAAGTTAATCTTATAGGTACATTGAATATTAGCTCTCTCAATTGCTTTTACAATATCATCCTTGATAGTTTCCTCGTTTTCTCCTACCACAATATGCCAGAAAAGTTTTACCTTTGCATAATCCGGAACACTGCATGCTCCCCCGTCGCTTTCAATTGCTACTACACAAGCTACTCCAGTGCCAAGATGCTCATCTTCTCTATATTCTACGTTTTCTAATTCGCAAACGACCTTTGCAGCATCTAAAGCTGCACTTTTGCCACTTTTAGGAAGTGCTGCATGCGCTGATTTCCCGAAGAATTCTATTTCCAAACCATATCCACCCCTGGCACCCAGGCAAATCACGGGAAATGGCTTTCCCATAAATCCGGCAGATGGTTCAGTCACAATTGAAAAATCTATATCTTTTATATACCCTTCTTCAATCAAGGCATTTGTTCCCATGCCATAAGGACCTTCTTCAACAGATACATATGTTGCAATAATCTTTCCTTTGAATTTTTTATGATTTTCTTTAAATTCTTTCAGGGCAAGCATGGTAGCTGCGCACCCGGATTTCATATCAAGGGCTCCAACTCCATAGATCTTATCCCCTTCAACAACTCCGCCGTATGGGTCGACCGTCCATCCATTACATAATTTAACTGTATCAAGATGGCCGTTAATACATATTGTCAACCCTGGTTCACCGCCATCCATCTCAATCACAACATTTTTTCCCTGAAAATTTGTTACTTTAGCTTCATGATACTCGTGCAGTTTTGCCTCTATTTTATTATCCTTAAACCAATTCGATACAAAGTCCATTATTTTGTCTTCTTCAAAGTAAGGGCTTGGAATAGAAATTAGACTTTTCAGCAAACCCAGAGTTTCATTTTTATTTATCATTTATTCTGCCCCCTGTTTATTCCAGTACTTTTGTCTCATATTCCTTGTCAATTTCTGCCTGTTCTTCATCTGTGTTGTACCAGATAAATTTCCCGGTAAATGCATACAATATAGCAATCACTGGTGTAAATAATGCTAAATAAGTATAAGGAAGATACTCTAAGGTTGAAACACCTAATGTTCCTGCGAAATATACTCCGCATAATCCCCATGGAACAAGTGGAGAAGTTACTGTTCCAGCATCTTCACATGTTCTTGATGCAACATATCTTTTAATATGCAATTTATCATAAGAAGGTAAATAC
>JAENWH010000472.1 GCA_016650135.1 Peptostreptococcaceae bacterium | reverse complement strand
GCAGGTACATCAATAAATCTACAAGGGATATTACTCATTTTCTGAGCCTCAGCGTCTTTACCTAAAAGTCTAATGAGGATGATTACCCCTTCGATTCGAGAGGACTCTTTATCCAGTGCGTAACTCTGCCCATCGCCCTTAAGCAATTGAGACTCCACAAAAAATCCCTCTACACTCCGACTCTCATTCTCATTAAATGCATAGGCTGAAATACTTGTGGCCAGAAGTGCTGCAATAATTATTGCCATACCTATTATCCTTCTGAGATTTTTCATTTGTCGATTTCCTTCCTTTTGGATTAAGACCAATGGTGAGCTCTTTCTTTTCACCTAGGGTTTTTTCTGAAGTAAAGCACTTCCTGAGTCGTGTCAATTTAAGTTGAAAAACGAATGGTTTGTAATGTTTATCGCAGTAGGTTTGTCTATCACGGCATTATATTTTATAATCAATCTATTCTCATCGCTTAAAGTGTAAGTAACCTCTAATTTTAGATTTCCCGAAAACCCTTTCTCACCATCAGGACTAAATCCATATAATTTCACCGTACTTTCATCTATGATTTTATGTTCAAAATTTTTCCTAATAAAATTTGAAGACCCACATCTACAGGCAGTTTGTTTCTATCCAAAACAAACAAATGGGTAATGGCAGACCTTCTCACCGTTTGATAAGATTCCATATTCCAGTACATTTATTGACATTAATACATCTCCCTATTAATAATCAGTTTATTTCACTTCATAAGTATTTCCCCTAATTATATCTTAAGGCCAATTCATTATCAATGTATCTTTCATAGCTACTGTTGTTTTCTTGCAAAAATGTTTATCCCAAAAAAAGTCCACGAATCAATCTTGCGTTGCTTTTTGATTCCCATTTATTAATTCACAGACTTTATTTTACCCTCTCGATCTTAAAGGTTCAAGCCCTCTTTACGGTTGCGCCACGAAAAAAGACAGGCATGAAGCCTGTCTTTTTTCGTGTGTCATTTGCTCAATTTAGATGCAGTGTGCGACTACGTAAAATGCTCATTCTCTTTAGTTTAGCTATTGCTGTTCCAACCACTCCAAATAATCTAATGGTAGTTTTTCCTCCGAAAATTTTCTCGTATGATATAACAATTCCTGATCTCCTAATGGCTCAAATGTGTCAGCAGGTATGGCAATTTCATACATACCATTGTTGTCTGCGTAAATGAGTTGTATACCGGTGAAATTATATTCCGACCCCATAAGGTCGATAAAATCCTGTGCAATACTTGTAGGCATTTTTTGACTTTCTTCTTCGGTTAATTTTTCAGTATTATAAATACCTGAAAGATAAAGCCGCTGAGATTTTATTGTATAATCATCTGCATTCATTGTTGTCCACACTGTAATGCTATTGGGAAGTTCAAGATTTGCTGGGAATTGTCCTACAACGCTATTGTAATCCATATCAGCCTCCAGATTTACTTGAACACTGACCGCTTCATCGTGAATTGTATTATGTTGTAACCGATAACTAAGGGTAGAACCATTGTTTAAATCGCACACATATCTTCCGTTGTACCAATCAAATTGAGTTTTAATGGGCTGAGGATTTTGCATTTGGGTATTGGTGTATTCAGCTAATTTCTTTTCCGCTATTTTATTCCCTATAATGGGGAAATACCCAATTCTATAGAAATATGCTGCTAAGGTGCCAAAAATTAAAATTATCACAAACAAGCAAATTAATTTTACTATATACGCTCTTTTCAATTTCCTCATATTGTGTTCTCCTCAATAAAATATAAATAATCCTTACTTTAAGTATATCGTACGAAATAAGAAAAAGCCACATGCAGGTTCAAATCCTGACACATGGCTTTTTGTTTGGTGCAGCCAAGAGGACTCGAACCTCCACGCCCTTGCGAGCACACGGACCTGAACCGTGCGCGTCTGCCAATTCCGCCATGACTGCATAT
>JAENWH010000213.1 GCA_016650135.1 Peptostreptococcaceae bacterium | reverse complement strand
CTGTTTGAGTCTATGAGTTTTTTAATAATCTCATACTTTTGATTTTCGTCCATGTTGAGTATTACCTTTCTAATTTTGTCCACCTCATTTCTTTGTATGAGGTTTATTATACTATGATTATTATTTGGGACATAATCATTTGTGGTATATTAGGACATTATCATAAATGGATCATATCAAGCAAAATAATTTTTATAAACATATTGACTTTTGCGGAAAATTGTCTATAATAAAAGCATGTTTTAGATTTGACGAAATATTGAAGGAAACGAGGTGCTTGAAAATGTATATTAAAAGAGCCGTAGAAGATGTAGCTCTGCAAATATCAAAACAGTTTGGTGTACTGTTAATTACAGGCCCAAGACAGGTCGGAAAAACCACCTTGCTTCAAAGGCTTGCCGAAAAAGACCGTAAATATGTCACTTTGGACGACCCTGATGCTAGGCTACTCGCTAAAAATGATCCAGCACTGTTTATGCAGCGATACACGCCTCCTATTATCATTGATGAAATTCAATATGCTCCGGAGATTTTGCCATATATTAAAATGAGTGTTGACTCTTCAAAACGCAAGGGCGATTTTTGGCTTACCGGCTCACAGGTGTTTCAAACCATGAAAAATGTAAGTGAATCCCTCGCCGGCAGAGTGGGAATTATAGAGATGCTTGGGCTTTCCAACAGCGAGATAAACGGCACGCCTTCAGAAGCATTTATACCAACTCCCGAAAAGCTGATGGAGAGAATAAACAATGTAAAGAAAATTGATTTAATGCAGACCTACACTCGTATTTTCAGAGGTAGTATGCCTGCCATATATGCAGATAATATTGATATTGAAACCTACTATAAATCATACGTTAACACTTATCTTCAAAGAGATATAAGAGATTTAACTCAGGTTGCGGATGAAATGGCTTTTTTTAACTTTATGACGGTTGTTGCCGCAAGAACAGCAACGCCTGTCATCTATGATGAAATCGCAAAGGATGCAGGAATCAGTCCACCAACCGCAAAAAAATGGTTATCTATCCTTGTATCATCAAGCATAGTTGCCCTTGTGCAACCATATCATAACAACATTTTAAAACGAGTGACAAAAATGCCGCTTTTGCATTTTCTTGATACAGGACTTTGTGCGTATCTCTTAAAATGGGGTAATTCAGAAACCTTAGAGCGGGGAGCAATGTCCGGTGCATTCTTTGAAAGCTATGTTTTCTCAGAAATATATAAAAGTTGGCTGAATGCTGGCAGGGTTCCGCCTGTGTATTATTATCGCGACAAAGACCAAAAAGAAATAGATCTACTCATTTTGCATGATGGCACACTCTATCCCATTGAATCCAAAAAATCCGCTTCACCCGGAAAAGATTCAGTTAAGCATTTTAAGGTGTTAGATCCATTAACGGAGCCTGAAAAATTTGGCGAGCTTGCACAGCTTAAAATGAATATTGGCACTGGTGCTGTCCTCTGTATGGCAAGTGACCTGTTGCCAATTGATAAAAAGAATTGGTATGTCCCTGCTTGGATGATATAACCTGAAGTAATTACGAAAAGCCCCTGATGATGTAGAGTTTCTACTCATCAGGGGCTTTTTTTATGAATTATGATTAATTCCCAATCGCTTTCGTTATAATAATCGTATCTCCAGAAATTCCTGATGTTGTTATTCCACCAGAATCAAATTCAGTTAGGTTCGGTGCAAAGAATTCTGTTTCAAGTGGTTTGAGATTAGTTGCCGCTATTACCACCTTTAATACATTGTTCCCTTCAGTGGTAAATGAAATACTCAATCCATTTATAGGTGTTCCGTGAAATGTATTTGCAGAACCAACATTCCCATCAATTTTATTGAAAACATTATCGTTCACATAATATGCCGCCTGTCCTGCGACCACCTTAACAGCGGCTCCTGCTTTACGATCTAAAATTTTTATATTCTTGGCAACACCAATATCAATTTTTAATGCCTGGAAAATCAGTCTGCTTTGTGCCTGTGCATCTGCCTTATCACTGTTTTTTTGAAAAAAGTTGCCTGAAGCGCTAAAAAAACTATAGGCGACAAAAACCACCAAAACAAGCAAACCCATTACAATAATGAGTTCAACAAGGGTTAAACCTTTTTTGTTTTTATAAGACAGGTTATTTTTTATAATCAGGTCATTATTTATCATAGCGTTCCCTCCGGTACAAAAGCCGGCTCGAAATATGTTATTAAAATCGTCTGATTTTTATCATTCGTGACACTTGAATTTATATTTTTACCTGCAATGGTATTTGTAACACCTCCGCTAACGTAATGTATGACTGCATTACCTGCCGAAACCCCCGGGCTTGTACTGCTTGCAAGCTGTCTGTCTATTTCCCCAGCAACAAGGGCCGTCGTATTACTTCTCGATTCAGCTCTCATTGTGATTGCATAACTTCCAAGGAAAATGCTTAAAAAAGTAACAACCATGATTCCAAGAATAGCAAGGCTCACCACAATTTCAACTAAAGTCATCCCTTTCTTGTCTCTGATACATTTCATACAGATTCCTCCCTTCCTGCAATATACAGTTTATTTTACCCAAAGCCTTTTTATATTTGCCGAACTGTCAGTAAATACAAATGTTTCTATTGTCTTTGTTTGAGAAGTTGATGTATTGAAAACATTTAAAACACTGTTTGTTGCATATGATTCAAACTTAATATTTGCGCTGTTTCCTATTGTGAATTTCCCAGCGAAAATAGACCCTATAATGGTTGGACCTTCTTCAATTTTAAAATCACATCCTGGCAGGTAAAAAAACGCGTCAAGCTCTGCACTGTTTTTAATATATACTGTATCTAAAGGAATAAGCAGGTTTGGTGCGACATTGATGGCTCCTGTGGAATTATATATATCCTGCATGCTCTTCGTATACGAAATAATATACGTTTTCGGTGTTCCAATGCCGCTAATGATAGAGAAATTATTCTTAGCATTAAAAAGAGGTGTAATCCCAGTATTTGCATTATTTTCCTTCAAATAAATATACAAATTATTAGCACCTGTCACATTGATTGTTGATGCTTGATTAATGGTTAACTGATCAAATATAAGAATCACATCACCCAGGCTTGTATCTACATTCCAATCAAAATAATTGCCTTCTACAACGCCGTAGCTCCCATTAAAATCACTATTTATATTTATAGTTGATTTATTGCTTGAATATAAGGTACTTCCAGTTTTTATCCCCAATGCCGGAGGTGTAATAATGTCTACATTATTACGTAATGACTGTTCTGCCTTCAGGACATTGTCTTTGATTTGAGCTGTAGTTCCTCCATAAGCTATATTCGCATCACCGACAACAGTTAAATTGTTACCTATATTGATGTCTCCCCAGGAGTATATAACGCTTTTTACACCGGATACTGTAATTGTCTGAGGTGAAATCATACCAAGCTGAACTTTAGCGGTGGACGATCGGCCATCCTTTACATAGGTAGTCGAAACAACAACCAGCTTTTGTCCGGCCATATTTGTTGTGACAATAACATTTGATTGCACAGGATTACCTGGCACAATACCATCAACCGTAACAATACTGGTCGTCAGCATTTTATCAACCTTAGCCTTAAATGCCTCAAAAACAAGTGTTTCCTCTGGGGTTGAGCGCTGCATATTGTTAAGCTCTATTATTTTATTAATTATATCCGCACTAACAACATCTGTCGCAGACCTGGCAACATAATATGCTTCCACATAATTTTGATTTGAAACGCTCTGCTTGGTTTGAGATAATGCTATCGTTAAACCGGTGGCTGCTATAATAGAAACCACGGCAAAAATCATTAAAACAAGGGCCAGTGCCATTCCATTTTCATTTTTAATATGTTTGATTAGAATAGTTTCCACCCCCGCTTCACTTTTCCCAGACTAGTTATATTATTATTTATTTACTTTGATTATACAGATTGCCGTTTTTCCATTCCCTCTTAAACAAATGGATTTGCCTTTCCATTTGGATCCGTTAAAACTGTCTTGTTTAAGCCTTTATCTTTATCTGTCAATTTGTCTATGCCATAGAAATTATAATGAATATTACCAGATAAAGCTCCCGTTTCACCTTTTGACAGGGACAAGGAATCAATAACAATTGTTCTTTTTATTGCTTCTACTGCTTTCATTTGGTTGAGGACCTGTTCATAGGTTGCTGTGCCAAAATCAATGCTTACACCTTGTGCCAGAACCGTATTACCTGTTTGCGCTGCAGCCGCAGGAGCAGGAGCAGGCGCTGGTGCTGGTGCAGTTCCAGCATATTCAATATTTTTAGCCTTTACAGCCAATTCACCATACGGATAGGAAAGTCCTGTATAAGGTTGAGCTACAAGTGTATCTAAATTTACAGCAGAAAGCTGTTCGAAAGAAACATTATCAAT
>JAENWH010000049.1 GCA_016650135.1 Peptostreptococcaceae bacterium | reverse complement strand
TGTAGAGAAGCAATTGGAATTTCAGGAAAGGAGAAAATATGAATCTTATACCATTACCATACAAGGTTATAACTCATCCAGGCACTTTTAATTTAGTTCACAATACTAACATTGTATTAGACATTAACCAGGATGGCATTGATTTTGAAACAGCTAAGTTATTACAAAAAGAAATTGAAAAAGTTATAGCAATCACACTTCTTATAAAAAAAGGATCGGATAATGATAAGATCCACAGCGAAAACTGTATCTCCTTCAAATTTAGCAAAACTGATAGTAGAAATGAGGCATACAGTCTTTCAGTAAAGCCAAAAAAAATAACGATTTCAGCCAGTGCCAATGCAGGTTTTTTATATGGTGCAGCTACACTTATTCAATTATGCCGAACATCGCATGGGGTAATTGGTTGCGTAGATATTAAAGATGAGCCATCCTTTCCAAATAGAGGATATTTACTTGATGTCAGCCGCGGAAGGATTCCAACCATGAATAGCCTGAAAGAGATGGTGGATAAGTTGGCACTTTATAAAGTCAATCAGCTTCAGTTATATGTCGAAAACAGTTTGCAATTAGATGGGTTTGAAGAAATATGGTCCCAAACGGATCCTTTTCTGGCAGAAGAAATTCTGGACCTTGACCGGCATTGCCATATGAGATGTATTGAGCTGGTACCATGTATAGCCACCTTTGGCCATTTATTTAACATACTTGATTCAGAGAGCTTTGCTAAATACAATGAAATAGAGCCGGAACAGGACAAAAAATTTACATGGTACAACAGGATGATGCACCATACTATAAATGTTTCGGATCCAGAAAGTATAATTTTTATTAAAGGCATTCTTGATCAATACATATCATTATTCCGGAGTAATAAAATTAATATCTGCTGTGATGAAACCTTTGATTTAGGTGAAGGTAAAAGTGCGGAGCTGTCAAAAGAAATAACGAAAGGTAATCTGTATATTAATTATGTTAACAGCCTTGCTGAATTTCTTCAAAAAAAAGGTAAACAGGTAATGATTTGGGGAGATGTTCTGCAGAGTAATAACGATTTGCTTGGCGGATTAAATAAAAAGATTATTTGTCTGAACTGGTGGTACGAAGTTGGTGCTAAAGAAGAGCTTCTCAAGCCGTTTTCAGACAGGAAATTTAAACAGTACGTGTGCCCAAGTGTTTCGGGGCACAGCCGGTTGATTAATGCTTATGATTTAAGTTTTACCAATATAAAAGAAATGGCAGAGTTGGGAAGTAAATATCATGTGGAGGGTTTTTTGAACACGGACTGGGGAGACAGCGGACATGTGAATATGCCGGCACTTGCAGTTCCATGCATGATATACGGCGCAGCAAAAGGTTGGAATGTGAAAGATTCCAGAGACTTTACCACAATAAATCAGGTGATTTCCTTAGTAGAATATGATGATCACAGTAAAATTCTGATTGAGTTATTACATGAATTATCACATCAGGATTTGATTATTTTCAAGGATTTTGAATTTTTTAGAGATTTTAAAGTTTATAATCAAGCTTACCTACAGGACGGTGTCTTTCTGCATGAGAATACTAAAACAAAAATAATGGCTGTTTCAGAGAAGCAACTTAAAGAAGCCGTCTTGAAATGCGAAAAAATTATTGAAGCTTTGAAACAGAATGATATTACAGCACATGCAGATGACAGGAGAGAGGAAACAGAATATTATCTTGCAGCTCGAGGTGTAGCAATCATGCAGGAACTTGCACTGGTGCTGAAACAAAAAGAATATGGTCAGGATGTAAGTCTGATTGGTACTCCTTATGAACTGGCTGGAAAATTTGAATACTGGATGATGGATTACTGCAGGAATTGGAGATTTGACAGCCGTGAGAGCGAGTTGTTTCGAATAAAAGAATTTGTATGGCAGATATGTACAATCCTCAGAAAATACAAATAATTTGTAGTATTACTTCAAGGAAAAGTGTATAATGAATTAGAGAGTGTTTGCATTTTGTTGGGAGTATCCTATTCTTTTGGAAAATAATCTAAAGGTGAATTCAGTAAATATAGTTAAAGGTTCTACAATTAAAAAGCAAGAGGTAAAAAAATATGAAAGAAATTGGAATAATAAAGGCTGAAAAAAGAGATCATGCAAGTACTGGAGGAAATGAGAGACTAAGAAAAACAGGTTTTTTACCAGGTAATATTTGCGGGAAAGAAATTGGATCAATGTCGATTACTGTTAATAAAGATGATTTAAGAAAGAAAATGAGCAAGTTTGGAAGAAATGCTGTCTTTAAAATCGAAGTTGCAGGGGATAAAATTTATACAGTAATGACAAATGAAATTCAAAGTCATGCAGTCAAAGGCATCACACATGTTGATTTTCAACAGATATCATTAACTGAAGAGGTGAAGACGGATGTATTAATTAAGATAACCGGTAAAGAAGCAATTGAAGCGCAAAGACTGATTTTAATTCATCATGCAGATACAATTTCTGTTAAGGGTTTACCTCAGGATATTCCGGATACAATTGAAGTAAATGTATCAGAACTGAAGTTGGGAGAAAACATAACTTTTGGAGATGTTGTACTTCCGAAAGGAATTGTTTGTGAAAGTGAACTATCACACGTAGTAGCGTCATTAATTGAATCAAAGCTTCAGGAAACTGAAGAAGTCGAAGAAAAAGCTGTCGTTTCTGAAGAGACAACCGAAGCTTAAAAATTCAATAAATATTTTTAATAATTATAAATTATAAGAATCCACGATGTTTTATATATCGTGGATTCTTCCGTACTGTAAAAGTTTTGTCCAATGGCGGCAACTTTGTTTGGATTGACAAATATACAAATTCATTATAATCTAAAAATAAAATATTAAACAATTTTAGGGTTGAGTCCGATGCAGAAAGCATTATGGAGGTGAATAATAATGCAATCAGAAATATCAAAACATATAGAAAAAGATTTGTCGAGCAGACAATTTCTTAAATATAATAATATTTCAAAAAAAGAGATGCAGGAAATTTTAGCAAATAATGATTGGGTTATTACTTTTGACAAATTAGAAAACAATGAAATAATAAACTGCAAAAAAATAATTAATTGTATTTCTCCGATTTTAAATAGAATTACAAGTGAACCTGAATTGGGATGGGAGCAGTATATCATTGACTTAACCATTAAGCAGCTTTTCCCGGAAGGGGTTTATGAGGAAGAAAATAAAGAGAATAGAATTTGCAGGAGTATAATTCTGCAGACTATCAGAACTTTTATAGAAAAAAAGGAATTTACAGTTCAAAATCAAAATGAAATAATAGTTTTTCTCAAGCCTGAAGAATATGAATCATGTAATGGAAAGCAGGAATATGAAAAGTTGGTCAAATATTGGAATAGAAATTACATCAATGAATTCATGCTGATTTATGGTGAAAAAACCAGGTTTAATATCATCGGGCATATTTCTGGCGTACATAAAATTGCGTTGGTTATAGGGAAACAACTTCGTAAAGTTGGAGTTCCGCTGGATATTGCCTTAATGTCAGGGGCAGCAATTGGTCATGATATTGGTAAGTTTGGTTGCAAGGAAACTGAATCAGCGAGGATTCCTTATTTACACTATTATTATACGGATATATTTTTTAAAAGCAATGAAATGCCAATTATTGGCCATATAGCGACAAATCATTCCACCTGGGATTTAGAACTTGAAAATCTTTCAGCTGAATCACTTGTATTGATCTATTCTGACTTTAGAGTAAAAGGATACCGGGACAGTAAGGGGATAGAACATATCAGCTGTTATAGTCTGAAAGATTCTTTTGAGGTCATATTGAAAAAGCTTGATAACATGGATGAACTTAAAAGAATCAGATACGAAAAAGTTTACTCAAAAATCAGGGATTTTGAAGAATATATGGTTGGACTTGGCGTTACCATTGATTTGACAGGTAAAGAAATAATGCCAGTCGAGAAAAAATTCGATCCGCTTTTAAATAGTAATGAAGCAATAAAAAGAATAAAAGATCTGGCGATTAAACACAACATATCCTTGATGAAAATCTTTAATGATGAAATTGAATTTGGAGATTTACTGGAGGCGGCAAGGTCAGAAAAACAATGGAAAAAAATAAGATCATATATAAATATATTTTATGAGTATTCAAATTATATGACACAAAAACAGAAGTTGATGACAATGAATTATCTGTATGAGCTTCTTATGCATAGAGAAGGTGATATCCGTAGATTAGCTGCTGAACTTATGGGAATCATTATAGTGAATTTTGATGAGGAATTCAGAAAAGAAATCCCTAAGGGTGTAAAAGAAAGGGGGGATGAGTACTCCAGTTTAGACTTATGTGATGAATATTTCAATAAAATAATTTTCCCTGAACATAAAATTGCCGATAACCATAAGAGGTGGATTGGATATACTCTTAAAATAATTATTAAAGCAATGCTTTCCAGGGCAAAGGAAGAAGACAAAAATAAGTATTTGAACCTGATTATAAAATATTTCACCAACTCAATTATTGATGATTCAACAGCGTTTATACTTTTAGACTCTATGCTGTATCTGCCTTTAAATATTTGTACCGATGAGCAAAATGACAAGTTGCTCGGCTTTTGTGTATCACTAATATTCAGAGAATCAGAAGAAATAAAAATTGGCGTTTTGAGAGTGCTGGAATATTTTGTCAGAAGTTTAAATAACGGTTATATAAACGAAGAAATTAAACAACAGATAAAAGTATGTATTGAGGCTGTTGGGACAAAATACATCAGCAGCATTTATTTGATAAACAGAATATATAATATGATTGGTTATGATAGTGAAGAGGGTAATAATCACTGGGAGATACTTTACGGCATCAATGAATCCACATCGGATATTTTCCTTGAAAATCTTAAAGTTGGAACTCCGTGGGTTATCAAAGCAGTAAATATAGAATATTTAATTGACCGCTTAAGAATTGGGAGAAGAGAAGAGAAATTACATATTGCGACACACCTTTCAAATCTTCTTAAAGTAAGTGAACGAGTTACCGTCAGGCATACTGCCGGCGCAGCTCTTCCATATGTTATTAGCCTGCTTTCACTTGATCAAAGAAATGAAATTGTCATTGAGCTGACGAAGGGATTAGAAATAGGGGAATATCAATTCTCAAAATATATCCCTGAATATTTGGGGCAAATAGCCTTATTCTTACATCCAAATGAATTAGATGAATTAATTGCTCAATTTGGGAGATTACTTGAAAGCAGAAATGAGAAAATCGCATCAGTCACTTTAAATACGATAGGCGTATTACTCTATAAATACCCTGACTATTTTGACAGGTTTATTGAAGACGAAATAACATATGAAAACAGGAGAGAAACGTTAACTGGACTTTTGTTAAAAGGCCTGGCTAATTATAATCAGGTTGTCAGTCAGGAAGCTTTTCATGTAATTGGGAAATACATATTTGCAAACATCAACTTATCATTTGAAAACAAGAATATTATTTTCAAATTGCTGTTTAAAAAAATGTTGACTCTTTTAACGGAACAGGATGAATCCCAGTTGGAATTTTTCAATAATGCAGCATCATTAAACCATATATACAGATTTATATCAGAATATTCTTTGAAATATGGGGATTTTAAAATAGTGGAACTGGACAAAATCGCATTCTTCCCAGGGACTTTTGATCCTTTTTCCTTAAGCCATAAGGGAATAGTTAAAGAAATCAAAAAACTTGGTTATGAGGTATATCTTTCACTTGATGAGTTTTCATGGTCAAAGAAAACCCAGCCAAGAAAAGTAAGAAGAAGAATAATAACAATGTCCGTTGCTGATGAAAGAAATGTTTATGTTATTCCTGATGAAATACAGGTTAATTTGAGTAACATTAATGATCTTAATCATCTTAAATCCTTGTTTATTGATAAGGAGATTTTTATGGTTGTTGGAAGTGATGTAATTGCAAATGCATCCTCCTATAAAATTCAGCCAAAAGAAGGCAGCATTCATTCATTTAATCACATTATTTTCAAAAGAAGCAGTCTCGTTGAAGGAAATATTAATTTTGAAGAAGATTATTCGGCAATAAACGCCAAAGTGATTGAATTAAAGCTGCCAACACATCTTGAAGATATCAGTTCAAGCAGAATCAGAGAAAATATTGATTTTAACAGAGACATTTCCAATTTAATCGATGCAGTTGCGCAAAACTATATTTATGACAACAGCCTGTATTTAAGAGAACCTCAATATAAAAGCATCGTTTTGACGAAAGGTATAAAAATAGAAAAAATCGACATATTCAGCCCTGAATTAATTTCTGAACTTTCAAAGACACTGCTAAAGGGTAAAAGAGGATTGAATGAAACCTTTTTATACTTAAAAAGAAGTGATACGATTGGAATAATAATCAGAGATGGTGGAAAAAAAGATGAAATTGTTGCAATGTCAGCATTTTCACTTGTTGAAACCGTTGGATTGTACCAAGAATTTCTAAATCCAAGGATTGCCGCACATTTAAGGGAAGAGGGAGTGGGTAAGAGGGTATTGATTGGGGGTATCTATTACAACAAAGAATCCAGTATCAGAGATGTACTGCAATTATTAATCAGTGAGACTTTAGCTGATTGCTTAATGTTTGATTTTACATACGCTATATATCATCCTCATGGGTACAAGGATGCTTCACAATTTCTGCTTGATACATTAGAACGTCAGGGATTTACCCCTCTTGAAGAAAGTCTGAAAGATGATGTAATATACAAGGTTGACATGAAATTCCCTGTGGTATTAATACAAAACATGGAAGCTAGAATAAAATATCCATTTAATCAGAATGAAAGAATTTTAAAGGTTATCGATCTTGCACACAAAAATTTACAGTCATCAGCAGCGAAAATGTATCCAAATACTTTAATCTTGTCTGTAAACCAGGAGATTATACATCATAAGCTAATTGGAATGATAACTGCTATCAATGAGGTTCCAAAAGAGCCACAGCAGGTTAGAAAACTTGGTGAGTTAATGTGTGTACCATTTGGCAAAATTTTAAACGGGTTTGCTGTTCCAAATACTGTAACAAAAACACTGCATACTGAAAAATATTTTGATTCGGAAATAAAAAAATTTAAAATTAAAGAATATCCAAACTACTCGAAACTATATAATCAGGTGAAGATAATCAAGTCTTTTGACAGAGGTGTCATTTTAGTAGATGATTTGCTTCATAAAGGTTATAGAATCAGAGAACTGGATCCAATGCTCAAAGCAGAGAATATTGATGTGAAGAAAATTGTAGTTGGTATATTATCCGGGCGAGGAAAAGACTTGATGACCATTCAGGATAGAATGGTTGAAAGTGCCTATTTTGTTCCTAACTTAAGAGTTTGGTTTCTTGAATCAACAATGTACCCGTTTATTGGCGGGGATAGCGTTGAACGCGAGGGTTTGCCAATGAATTCGGGATTGATTAATTCAGTAAATTTAATTATGCCGTATGTATTACCGACGTTTTTAAATGAAGTCCCAAGGGAAAAAGTATATGATCTTTCCATGGAGTGTTTAAAGAATGCCAGAGAAATACTGTTTGCATTAGAAGAAGAATATCAGAAATTATTTCAAAAGAATCTGACTTTAAACAGACTTGGTGAAGCGATTTTTTCACCAAAATGTCCAGATGTTGGAGCATGTATGGCATATGACTTTAATCTTGCCCCATCTGTTTTTGTGGCGAATGACATTGAAAAACTTATTCGGTTAAAAAACACGGTTTTATAAAAGAAGGGAATACAATGAAATATTTATCTGAATTAATTCAAGTCCCTGGTAAAGCTGGAAACATGTTTCCTTTTAAAGGGGCTCCTGACATATCCAAGGGGAAGAACAGAGTGAATATCCTTGCATTAGGTGATGTGGGGGCGACTATCTTAACAGGGTTAAAGCTTTTAGGAGGAGGGGACATTGAAGAAATCGGTATTTATGATTTGAACCCAAAGTTGCTCATCAGATATGAATATGAGATGAATCAGACAAATTACCCTTTTAATTATGATCATTTTCCAAAAGTCAGAATAATTGAGGAAAAAAATCTGTTTGACTGTAATGTATTTATATTTTGTGCTTCCAAGTCAACACCTGTCATTAATACCGGTGTGGGGGATATCAGAATGTCACAATATAAAGCGAATAAGCCGATTGTTGAACATTATGCAGCAATGGCAGGCAGCAGAGGTTTTAAAGGCTTGTTTGCCGTTGTTTCAGACCCTGTAGACCCCCTATGCAGGGCGGCTCTTCTTAACTCTGAATTAAAACCATGGCAAATACAAGGATTTGGGTTGGGAGTGATGAACAGCAGAGCAGCCTACTATGCGAAAGACAATGAAAAATTCAGGAGTTTCTTAACAGAAGGGCGTTCTTTTGGGCCGCATGGCCAGGATTTAGTCATTGCAAACAGCGTTATTGATTATGATGATGCCATATCTCAGGAATTAACAAAACTGACAGTAGAATCCAATCTCAAGATGAGAGAGGTAGGATTTAAACCATATATTGCCCCAGCCATATCATCGGGAGTGTTGTCTATACTGCTTACGTTAAAGGGAGAATGGCACTACAGTTCGAATTATTTGGAATATGATGGAAAAGGCGCTTTTTTAGGTTCAAAAAATAGAATGGTTTATAATAAAATCGAGTTGGAAAATTTACTTCTGCAAACATTGCTTTTTGATAGAATTAACACTGCTTACAAAAACCTGATTAATCTATAGATAAGGCGGCGGCAAAATGAATGAACTGATACTAATTAAACCTTCCTGCAAAGAAAAGAGAAAAGAAAAACGTCTTACAGAAATTGTTGAAGAGAGCATGAAAGACTTTAAGTATGAAAGAATAAATACTGTCGAAGAATTTGAAACGACGAATTTGAAAAACAAAAAAATACTTTTTGCAATTTCATTGGGAGAGTCAGGGATAAATCTCGAACTTTATTCTATGTTGAAAAAAATAAGACTGGATAATAATATATTTGAAGGGTCATTTGCCGGTGTCATTGTGGATGGAGACAGCGATCTTTATACGAAATCGGTGGCTAGAGATTTGGTTTTTTGCGCTAATTCCAGCGGTTGCACATTTATTGGAAAACCATTGGTTGAAGCTACAAAGTTTTTACAGAATTTTAATATCATCGCAAAGAATATGGGTACGGATAATTATCAGGCATATATAAATTCCGGAAAAAATCTGGTGCAAAGACTGGTATCTTTCAACAAAATGAAAAGAGAAAAACCGAATATTCTAGTCCTACATTCCAGCAACCTCCAAAAGTCTAACTCATTTGTTTTATGGTCTAAAATAAAAGAAAAACTTACAGACTGTGAAATTAACGAAATTTCCCTTAAAAATGGAGAAATTGTAGATTGCATAGGATGCCATTACAATACTTGTCTTCATTTTGGAGAAAAAGGAAAATGTGTTTATGGAGGAGTAATTGTAGAAAAAGTATATCCTGCAATTTTAAAATGCGATGCGCTGGTAATGA
>JAENWH010000035.1 GCA_016650135.1 Peptostreptococcaceae bacterium | reverse complement strand
TTATGATTGGAGTTAATGTGGATTATATTTTGGAAACCTATACATCTCAATTTTTAATAATGTATATTTATACGGTATTAAAAATCACTGACACTAACCAACTACCCCCTATATATAATTAATATAAGAAAAAGATAAAGGTTCCCTAAAAAAGGAACCCTAAATGGTAAAAGTTACAGATTAATTAGATTATTTTTGTATTTCCCCTTTGAGCCAAAAAAATGACTCATATAATATGGGCGGTGTACTTTTCCGTTGTCCACATATATGAGCCAGTTATTTTATCGCATAGGTATTATTGTGGATGGTATGTAACTTACGCACTCTATTAAATACTCCCCACAAAAACAATTTTCTCATGTTTTATCGTACATGTTGCTCTATGAAATATTTATTGATACCTATACAAATTCAACCTTTTCTCTTACTATTCCTTTTGCAATTCTCTTCTTTTCTTCTTTCTTATGTAAGTAAGAAGTTAAAAGTGGACATAAAATTGCAGTTACAATAATTGCAGCAGTAATTTGAACTGTTGCAGTAGCAGCTACTGCAACCATAGAAACATCAACTGCTGCTATTGCTGCAGGAGTTGCTGCTGAGTTACCAGCTGAGGTTCCAATTGCTGAACCAACTTCTGGATAATCCATCTTTAATAGCTTATATACGAAATAACCAGCATAACCTGTAAATAAAGTACAGAAAATACCAAGACCAATTCCAGGAATACCAGCTTTAATTAAGTTACCTAAGTTTAAGCCAGCACCAAGAGGGAAAGCAAAGAACGGAATCATAACAGAAGCACCAGGAGCACAGAATTTTCTAATATTATCGTCTAAATTTCCTAAAAGACAACCAAGAATAATAGGAATAATACAACCAATTAATGCATTAATAGGGATAACAGCAACACCAGCAGCACCTAAAGCAACCATAGTAAAGAATGGTCCATCATTAATTGATAAAACTGATACGGCAGCAACATCGGTTGCATCACCATACTCACCAGCTAATGCAGCATATAATCCACCATTAGAGTTAGAAATAGCACCTACAATAGCAAGCGGAGTTAAGCCTAAAAGACCTAAAGGCCCAAAAACTTTTGTGACGAACAAGCCAACTAAAACACCAAGAAGAACTTTTACAGTAGTTAAAACAGCACCTTTATAGAGTGGTAAACCAGCTTTCTTAAAACTAATTGTTGTCGCATTACAAAAAAGGAATACGGCCAAAATAGGCATTGCTCCTGTCTTAAAAAGATGTGTAGTAAAAGATCCTGCATACCAGTCCCAAACACCTGTTTGAGTAAGACCTAATATACTATGTCCAAAAAATGTATTTACGATAGAACCTAACAACAATGGTATAACCATTAAACCACCAGGTATTTTTTTTATAGATTGCAAAATTTTCATAATTTTTCCCCTTTAAAGCCCTAAATTTATTAGATTTACTATGTTTTTCATAGTATGAGCCAAATTTTCTTCACTATTTTTTCTACTAACCGAAAAATCTTTTGGTAAACGATTAATCGGAAATATTGCAGAAACTCCAGACACACATATATCCGCTTCTATTTCATCATCAACTCCTCCAACAACAGCAATTACAGGTTTATGATATTTCTTGGCTCGATGAGCAACGCCAAAGATAACTTTGCCTCTCAAACTTTGAGAATCCAACTTCCCTTCACCTGTAAAAATAACATCTGCATCTTGAATAACTTCATCAAAATTAACAGTATCTAATACAATTTCAATACCCATTTTCAGTTCTGAACCAAAGAAAGCTAACATACTAGCACCCATTGCACCGGCAGCACCAGTACCAGGAACCTGACTTAAATCCTTACCACAAGTTTTCTCAATAACAACACTGAGATTTTTCACACCCTCATCAAGAGCTTTAACCATTTCAGTAGTAGCTCCCTTTTGTGGACCAAATATAGTAGAAGCACCCGTTGGACCATACATAGGATTATCAATATCGCACATTGTTACAATTTCGAGAGAATCTAGTAAATGACTCTTATTAGAACAATCAATTGTCTTAATGTTCTGAAGAGTTCCACCTGTTGGAATAAAAGAGTGATTAGATGCATCAAAAAAACGAATACCTATTGCAGCTGCTGCGCCACAACCACCATCATTTGTACTAGACCCACCTAGACCAACAATGATTTTATCAACACCTTTTCTAGCTGCAGCCATAATTAACTGACCAACCCCATAAGTAGTCGTTAATTCA
Organism: Peptostreptococcaceae bacterium; assembly: GCA_016650135.1. The sequence continues at coordinate 8,924 of JAENWH010000035.1, read as the reverse complement.
GGATTTTTTCTATCAACAACTAAAGGAAGCCCAGCACATGAAGCCATTTCGACGATTGCGGTATGACCTTCATCAATGAGGCCATAATAAGAGGTCATATCCTCGAAGTAAGGATTTTTTACTCTCTCCTCAATCTTGATACCACCGACGGCAGAGATAAAAGAATCAACACTACCCTCTCCTCCATCTGCAACAGGAATAGAAATAACCTCACAATCCTCATAAATACTATGAATTTGCTGTTCCATAATGCTACAGATCTTTTCAGAACTCAATGTTCCCTTAAAAGAATCTGGAATAAGCACTATTTTTTTCATATAAAGCTCCTATTCAATTACCATTACTGATACACCATCAGGAATAACAGTAACTTTATAATCATTTTTCTTTACAATCTCTTTAGCCAATTTCATAGCTTCTTCAATTAAATGAGTTGGAATCATGTGAAGATTTCTAACAATTTCATCATCCGCAACAGAAACATAAATAACGGTAGCTTTCAATAAAATACGAGCAAAGATTTGTGACTGCCACTGATCTCTAATTGTTTCTTCTGGCTTTCTATTAAGAAAGGTCTTCATCATACGATTTAAATTTTTTTCTTCTTTGAATGTTTCATAAAAAGCAGGAGCACCGTGTCCATCAACTGACTTAGAAAGCATAACAATAACACCTCCTTCTTTAACGGTAGCTTCAGCAGCGGTCATTCCTTTAACAGCTTGATAAATATTTTGATCAAGAGGATAACCACCATTAGTAGAAATAACTATGTCAGATGGAATAGCATCTACTTGGCACATACTCTTTAAGAAGTTTCTTCCTTCTCTATGTGCTAAATCACAATCACCAGATACGCATTTGATAATTTTATGAGCTGAATCAATAACAACGTTCACAATAAACTCAAGGCGAGCAACACGTGCGGCATACAGCATATCATTGTGGATAGGGTTATTTTCAACAATACCAGTACGAGCATTTGGATTTGCAATAAAACCAGAGTTATGATTGTACATAACCGTCTCTCTACTTGCAATTCCAGGAAGTACACTCTTACGTCCACCTGAGAAACCAGCAAAGAAATGTGGTTCAATAAAACCTTCAGCAATTAATAAATCTGCATCAGTTGCAATTTTATTTATAAGTAAATTACCACCCGAAGGGAGCTTACCAAGACTCACCAGATTATCTAAATCATCACAATCATGAACAATAATCTTTTCATTGTTATAAATCTCTGTACCAAATTTATCAACTAATTCTTCTTGTTTTGTCTCACGATGACAACCTGTTGAAATAAGAATAGTAATATCTGCAGTAGGGTTTCCTGCTCTAATTTCTTTCAAAATTTGAGGCATAATAATATGACTTGGTACAGGACGTGTGTGATCTGAAGAAATTATAACAATATTCTGTTTTCCTGCTGCCATTTCTCTCAATCTTGGTGTACCAATAGGATTGGATAAAGACTCATTAACAAGTTCCTCTTCAGTTTTGTCAACCTTATAATTGCTCAAATTTGATAAGAGAACACCTGCTAAATGTTCATCTTCAATACGTGCTACCAATTTTTCTTTTCCGTAAGGTAATTCAAATTCCTTCATTTTTTTCTTCCTCTCAATTTTTGCTTTAATTAATTTTTGATACATAAAATTGTTTGTCGTCTCTAAGGACAATTCTCTATTCTACAGTGAGACGAAAATACTTTTACATTTCTAAACTCTTTAGTTCCATCTTTTCTGCTTTAAAAACAGGTATGGTGAAATTCCAATACATTCTTCAAATTTCCATTCACTGAATATCTGGAAATTCCTCAAATAAGTTCCTTTTCCTCCTTTATTTCTCTCTTTAATATTTCAAAGCTATATCAATTTAATATTCTCATTTAATTGATTTTTAAAGGTTAATGTAATAAAATAAAGTGGACCCTAATTACAAGGACACTATAATAAAAACTTAATAGTTTTATTTAAAATTTATTATTTACTATACATAAAATGGCGTTAATTGTGAATTTAACTGTCAAATTGTAATATTAACAAAAAGCTATCAACATGTTATTTATGATTACTTTAAAAAGTTTCAATAAAGGTAATAATCCTAATGAAACCGAAAAGGATTTGCTTAAAGATCTGACTAATTTGCAAATTGCACCTAATAAAAAGAATTTTCATACTTGAAATTGAAAGCATGTCAAAAATATTGAAGTCTTCGATGAATTAAGAATATAGTTAGGCAACAAATATATAGCAGACTAACCGATATATTCACGATTAAAGCCTATAAAATTATCTATAAAATGGCACATAATAACCTCTAGTACGGCCATTCATCACTTAATATGGATACTTTTAAATCCTAGAATTACATAAGGTAAATCATGTCTCTAAACTGGTTTATATTTCTAAAGTCTTTTGTCCTTCTCTTTACCAGAGAAATAACAGAATTCTTTCCTTTCCTCTTTTCATCTCGACGACTTACCAACTTTTCAAGTCCAGAAATAAGCATCCATCTCATGATTTTATTAGAAAATTTATCTCACCCTATTAATTCAACAATTCAGCATAAACAGCTTATAATTCAGGCTCTTCGTGATATTCAATGGGTAACTTGTTAATTATATACTAAATAAATTATTTACCCAAAGACTTTTATCTGTTTGGTCTTCTTTTTCAGTTTTAATTCCCAAGTTTTCTCTTACTTTGTCTACTCCCTCATTAACCATCTTTAATCCATTAAATTTATCTAAGACAACAGCTTTTTAATAAACTCTTCTACGGTATTATTTTCCTTACCAAGGATTACAATAAAACTCGTGATTTCTTAGATTTTTCATCTACACTCATGAATACAGTTATATAATTATGCCCCGGATAAATAATGATTTATTAGTTATGCTCAATTATCTTTATATTTAAGCATAATATTAGACAGACTTATTTTTATGTAAAGTTATCTTTTTTTATTCACCCACACAAAAAGTTGAATAAACCCAACTACTTTTCAATAATTACCTTACAGAAAACAGTGATTTATTCTTTTACTTTTTCTTGTTATTAACCATCAACGTTGCATACTCTATGGAATTCACTAAACTAATCTCATTTAAGGAGCCAGATCCAGCAGTATCAAAAGCTGTTCCATGGTCAACAGAAACTCTCACAATAGGAAGTCCGAGCGTTATATTCACTCCTTTCACCGCATCCCATTTTTGTAAATCCTTATTATATACAAAACTCAAGACCTTCAAAGGAATATGCCCTTGATCATGATACATAACAACAACAATATCGAACCAACCACCCCTTGCTTTTGAAAATATAGTATCTGATGGATATGCACCACTAACATCAATTCCCTCTTTTTTTGCTTTTCCGATTGCAGGAATAATCTCTTCAATTTCTTCTGTACCAAATAAACCATTTTCTCCTGCATGAGGATTCAATCCAGCAACAGCTATTCTTGGTTTTGCAATACCGATGCTTTTACAAGCTTCATTGGCTAACTTTATTACTTCATAAATCCTGTCCTTTTTCACCAAATCGCAGGCTTTTCTCAGTGGTACATGCGTTGATACATGAGCAACTCTCAAATCACCATCAGCCAGCATCATGCAATACTTCTTGGTATGAGTATATTGAGCATAAATTTCGGTATGTCCACTAAAATGATGACCAGATAAATTAAGAGCTTCTTTATTAAGAGCATTGGTAACGGTTCCATCTATTTCACCTTTCAAAGCAAGATCTATTACTTTAATGACACACTGAAAGGCTGCATCACCACACATTTTACTTACCTTCCCATATTCAAACTTTGACATATCAACTAAATCAAGATGAAACACATCAATAATACCAAATTCAAATTTTGCATCGGACACTTTATCCACTTTGTGAAGTTTAAAAGAATCTTCAAGATGCAAGATTCTCAAGGAATCTTGAAAAACTTTTGCATCACCAATTGCTAAAGGTTTACATTCTTGATAAATTTCTGTCCTTGTTAAAGCCTTAACGGTCAGTTCAGGCCCACAACCAGCGGGATCACCCATTGTAATACCAATAATTGGTCTATTTAGCATATTTTCGCTCCTTTAAAGTACTTTTTCATAGATATTTTTAATATCTTTTAACAATGTTCACAACTTAAGCTCATTACGCGTGTTTCTGAGGATAGATATCCTATATTAAAGCAATGAATAAACTGTTATTACATAAAAGATTTACCAGTTATTCCTTAAGTTGTGAGCATTGATCTTTTAATGTTAATTCCTTTAGGTTATTAACGAACAATATTTGTTACTGATAACCAACATTTACTAAAAAGTCAAGATCACTTTTCTTAACTCTAAAGCTATCTAAGTTTACAGGAATTTCTGTTTCTTAAACTATTTCAACAATAGACTTAACAACAAATTCACTATTAACAGCATCTTTCGCTTCAAACATTTGAGGATTAATAACATCACAAATCTTGGAAAGTTGATTTATACATGAATCCCTATTAAATTCCATAACCGTGGTAAATAAAATAGCAGTAGAAACTCCATGCGCAATATGAAACTTTCCTCCAAGCGGATACGAAAGAGCATGAACAACTGTAGTTCCACTACCAGTAATAGCAAACACCAGCATAAAAAGCTCCTAGCATCATAGCCCGCTTTGCTTCTATATCATGAGAATTTTTATAAGCTTTTACTATATGAGTAAATATTAATTTTACATCTACTCCTGTTGCAGCTATAATACTCTTGGATAAATGAGCTATCAAATTGACATCTAAAAGCACTTCATTAGGAATTAATGGACCATTTACAAGACCCTTTTTAGAGTTTTCTTCTGATATAGCTACAATTGCAATACAAGTAGCTTAAGGTCCAGTTCCACACATAGTTGGAATCATAACGGTTGGAACAATTTTTTTGCAATCTTTGCATCCTTAAACAAATCATAATTGGCATAGGTTGCTTTTATTAAAACAAAGACCAACTTCGCTGTATTCATAGTAGAACCACCACCGATAGCTAAAAATAAATCTACTGAAACTTTTGACACTTGGTTAACAATATTTAATACATCATCAACAGAAGGGTCAGGAACAATCTCATCAAAAAGATGAACGGCAATCTTATCTTTTTCAATAATTTCTATTACTTTATCACAAAGACCAAGATTCATTAGTTGTTTATCAGTAATAAGTGCAACAACTTTTGCTCCATATTTATTAATAATTTAGGCTAATAACTCAATGCTATTTTCACCTTCATTTAAAAAAACTGGAATTAGCATTATATTAATTTTTATTTTTTATTCCTCCTAAATACTCAATAGAATCAACAATGGTTTCTTTGTCTCCAAAACCACCACTTTTGGTAATCATATAAAACCCATCAGCTTTTCCACCGACTAAAGTTAATAAAGGAACTCCGGGAGCAATTTCTCTAAGTGGAATCATTCCAACAACACCCAATTTATTACTTACTTTTAAAGCAGTATCTCCCCCTGTAACAAATAAAGCAGATATATTTACTTTTGCACAGACCTGAGCAACGACACTACCGATTTCATCAGTAATGGTTTGAGCTCTGTTACTTTTATCTTCATTTTCCAATAGTAGACTCGATATATCAGTAAAAATGCTTGATACAGCAAGAAATACTATTTTATCACCTCTTTCAAATTTATCGATAACATCGACGGAAGTCCTATTTATTGCATTATTTAAATCTATGTCATTCACATCAAGTAAACTACAATCTGCATGAAAATGAGAAAGCACACTGTGCATTTGCTTTTGGGTAATAGGATTTCTTGTACCACAAATTACAAATATCTTTTCATGAGCGATTAATATTTGTTTAAAAGGTTTAATCTCATTCACTTCAGATACAGGGGCAAGATATGGAGCAAAACCAGCACTTCCACAGTAAATTGTCTTGAGTTGTAATAACGCCATTATTTTACTAATAACAATGAAATCTTTTTCAGATAGTGTATCAAAAAGAAATAATCGAATTCCTTTTTTAAATTGTTCATTGATAGCGGCTACAAGTAATTCTGGAGATTTTTCTAAATTTTTATATGTAATAATCTGAGATTGAAAACCAGTTTCTTCAAATCTCGCAGCTACATTGACTGGCTTGAAAGGCGATAATATTTCACCATTTTTAACAATTCTATTATTTTGAGGATAAGCTGGAGCAATAAAAGCAATATCGGCTTGAGTGACATCCATAACAGCTTTTAACTCAGGGCCAGGATTTCCACGAAGAAGAGAATCAACTTTTTTGTAAAAAATAGTGTTAGGGCTCAAAGAAAGAGCTAAGATTACTTCTTTCACAACGATATAAGCCAGTGAGCTTTCCATCATCCGAGAATTTGTATTACATGCTACAACTTGGTAATCTTTAAAATTACTCATTTTAATTGAACCATCAAATTTAGTCATAACTATCGTTTTTAAACCATGTTGCGTATATTGTATAGCGGTGTCATTTGCACCAGTTAAATCATCGGCTAGTATTATTATCATAATAATAGTAATGCAAATAATATGCCAACTTGCATTATAAAATAATAAATTTTATTAATTATATGATATACAATAACTTAAGTAATAAAATTTACAAAATATATTTTATCCACATGATTATATTATGTTACTATTTACAACATGTTACTTTTTGAAACATAAGTAAAAGAATTACTCAAAATAAAATTATTTAGTTTCGTTAATTTTTCGCCACAAAGTTGTTCTACTTACTTTAAGGATTGAACACGTTTTGGAAACAGAATGATTACATGCTTCATAGACTTCTCTCATATAAGTACATTGTATTTCCTCTAAACTCAAGTAAGTATTTAAACTATTGTTTTTACTTACTGTTTGAACAAGTGGATTTTTATTTTGCTTTGGCTTTTGACATATTGAATTTACATCTTCAATTTTAACAGTTTTTCCTTCTGATAGAATTACAGCTCTTTCAATCAATCCTCTTAACTGTCTTACATTACCTTCATATTGTAACGATTGTATATAACTCAAAGCTTCAGGATCAAAACCTTCCAGTGGTTTAAAATATTGCTGAGAAAATCGGTGTAAAAAGGTATTTGCAAGAAGAAAAATATCACTTTTTCTTTCTTTTAATCGAGGTATAGTAAAATTTAATGTGTTAATTCTGTAAAAAAGATCTTTCCTGAAATTACCAGCATCAACATCTTTTTCTATTTCACAATTTGTTGCACAAATTAAACGAACATTTAAAGGAATTACTTCATTACCACCGATTCTGACAACTTCTTTTTCTTGGATAACTCGAAGTAATCTTCCTTGCATTGCTAATGGAATCTCTCCAACTTCATCCAGAAATAAAGTTCCTTGATGTGCCATTTCAAAAACACCAGGTTTTCCACCTTTTATGCCTCCAGTAAAAGCGCCATCAGCATAGCCGAAAAGTTCACTTTCAATCAAACTGGGGGTTAGCGCAGCACAGTTTACGGCAACAAAGGGAAAATCTCTTCTATTTCCAGCATTATGGATTCCTTGAGCAAACAGTTCTTTTCCTACACCCGTCTCACCCTCTATCAAAACAGGAGCATCATACATACTAAATTTTTGTGCGATAGAGAGACATTTACTCATTACATCACTTTTATAAAGAATTGCAGAAAATAAATATTTTGCAACAAAGCCTTTCCCAATTAATTGTCTTCTAATCTTTTGTTCTAAACTTTGAAGTTTAAAAACTTCCTGAAAAACAATAATTTCTCCATATTTTTCTCCATCCACGATTACAGGAAGAACACTGAGAGAAACTTTAAATCCATTTAGAGAACAAACCTTTTCAATAAAAAATTTCTCTTGTTTTTCTTTATCACTTAAACCAGTAATTAAAACTACATCATCGACATTTTTACCAATGATATTATCATATCGACAATTGAGTATCTTTTTTGCAAGGTTATTTAAGATTTTAATATTATTTCTTTCATCAGTTGCAATAATCCCGTCATGAACATGATTTACTACTGAATGATAACGATTCAATAATTCTTTCTCTTTTTTTATTGCATGTAAAATGCTTAAAGAAACATCAAAAGCAGATCTTATGGAATTGTAACTACTCATCCATATAAAACACTGCAAATTCAGTTTTTTACAAATTCTTGCTACAACGGCATCACCTGCAAAGACTTTGATACCTTCCATTTTACATTGTAAAATTAAAGCTTCAACATCAGTATCATGATTAATTTCAAATTCTTTAGTATTTTTAGCACAGGAAAAGAGTAAGTCAAAACCCGATATAATATTTTTATAACCAATAATGGCAAGAGGTTCTTTATATTTTAATAAATCTGGATAACTTGACATTAAATCATAGGTGCTAATTTTAAGTTCGACCATCGAAACATCAAGAAAATCTTTAATTAATGAATATGTACCACCACGGCTAATAATAACTTTACTACCATGCGTTACTTTTCTTTTTGCTATTTTTAACCCTTCATCAAGGTCTGCCTGAATTACTTCTATTGTTGAATAAGGAGTTTCTTTAGTTAATTTCTGAGCCTTAGTGTATAAATCTTCATATGGTGCAATTAGTACTATTTCTTTATTTTTATCGATCATATATTAAGCTTATATATTATAACTAGTCAAAAAGCAACAAAAAAAGATTTGGCTCAAAGTTTTGTAAGGGGGAATAGTTAGTAAACAACCATATATTCCCCATGTTCATTTCTAGGAGATGTATATACCCAAATTCCCCCCAGAGTTTTACATGGTTCAACTAATTGGCCAAGATATATTGAATTGTTTGATGATTTCTTCTTGGAATTGGTAGGTATTGAGTACATTGGCTTGTATTTTCCAGTAAATGAGACTTTGGTTAAGCTCGACATTTTGAACAATACTTCCTTATA
>JAENWH010000082.1 GCA_016650135.1 Peptostreptococcaceae bacterium | reverse complement strand
TACGACAATTGTTGTAACCTGTGGAGGAGGAGGAATTCCTGTAATAAGAAATTCTGACGGAAGTCTGGAAGGCGTAGCAGCTGTTATTGATAAAGACTATGCTGCTGGATTACTTGCCGAGAAAATTGATGCTGAAATACTTATGATTTTAACGGAAGTTGAAAAAGTTTATATTAATTTTAATAAACCAGATCAAAAAGCGCTTTCAGAGTTAACAGTATATGAAGCAGAAAAGTACATTGCAGAAGGCCATTTCGCACCTGGGAGCATGCTTCCAAAAGTTAATGCTGCTGTTAAATTTGTAAAGGGAAGACCTGGGAAAACCGCTATTATTACATCGCTGGACAAAGCAGTGGAAGCTTTGGCGGGAAAAACAGGAACAAGTATACGTGCATAGTATAATAAGGAGGCAGTTGATATGGTAAAGAATCTTTTTAAAAGTAAAGTTTTTCTGATGACTTTGATTATGGTATTTATTTTAGGCGGATGTGGCACTGGCGGAAAGACTGATGCTCCGGTAAAAGAAACGCCAGGAGCAGTAATAGCCGGAAGTCTGGCTGAAGGGTATTTGACTGAAATGTCTGATGCGGGTGCCAGGGCGGCAGGTACGGATAAGGAAGTTGCGGCTGGCGAATGGATTAAAAAGACATTGGAAGACATGGGTTATGAAGTGACATTAGAACCTTTCACCTATGAAGATGAGAACGGAGCCAGCCACGATTCGAATAATATTATTGTGGTAAAGAAAGGAAATACAGACAAAACTATTATCGTCGGCGCACATTATGATTCCATGACTGATGGGGAGGGCGTAGATGATAATGCTTCCGGCATTGCAGTGATGCTAGAGGCAGCAAAAGTTTTAAGGGATGCGAAAACACCTCAAACTCTTAAATTCATATTTTTCGGTGCTGAAGAGGCAGGTTTGATGGGATCAACTTATCATGCGGCTCAAATGAGCCCTGAGGATATCTCAAATACATTGCTTATGATAAACTTTGACAGCCTGGTTGCCGGAGATAACGCACATGTATACGGGGATGGAGATGCCAATGGCAAATACAGGGACAGAGTTCTTGCAATAGCTACTGAAAAGGGCCTTAAACTGGTTACTCAGCCTGGAGAAAATCCAGAATACCCTGCGGGAACAACAGGTGACTGGAGCGACCACGCACCGTTTAAAGAAGTAGGCATTCCATATGTATACTTTGAATCAACAAACTGGACATTAGGGGAAAAAGATGGTTATACGCAGGTTGATGTTACTCTTGGAGACAATGGCGAAATTTGGCACACTGAATTTGATACGATGGAATATATCGAAGCAAATTTCCCTGGCAGAATAGCTGAAAGACTGGCAACCTTTGCAGAAGCAACCGAAACTTTGCTTCAGGAAGATTTGGCTATTTGAAAACCTGGCAGTAGATATTGATTTATTACAAAAATCTGAAAGAATGAAAATGGCGGCTTGAAGAAGCTGCTCTTTTCATTCTTTCCTGATTCACTATCAAACCTGTGGAAACCTTGCGCTATAAATGTTACAATATAGAAGAAATCGTTTGAGAAAGTAGAGCTTGCATGGTATGGACTTACTAATCGCTTTTATTGTATTTGCTGCAACAATGACAGTATGCCTTGTAATAGGATGGTCTATGGCCATTGCCTTGTTTATAGGGCTTGTTTGCTTCCTTCTGACGGGACTTCACAGAGGGTTTCGACTCAAAACTTTGCTGGGTATGGTTTACGCAGGCGGAAGGACCTCTTTTGTGGTCCTGGAGATACTGATTCTGATTGGATTTCTGACAGCTCTCTGGAGAGCATCGGGGACCATTTCGTTCTTTGTCTATTACGGGATTTCAATTATTACACCACATATGTTCATTGTGATTACATTCTTAATCACATTGATTTTATCCTTTGCACTCGGAACCAGTTTTGGTATTGCGGGAACTGCAGGGGTAATGCTTATGGTGCTTGCAAGGAGCGGTGGCGTTAGTCAGATAGTAACAGCCGGAGCGATTATGTCAGGAGCCTATTTTGGTGACAGGTGCTCTCCCGCATCATCCAGCGCGAGTCTGGTGGCGGCAGTTTCCTTTACAAATCTTTACACCAACGTTAAAATGATGCTGAAGACAGGGGCAATTCCCACATTAATAACCCTGGCTGTTTATATGGTTTTATCTTACCAGAATCCAATTCAGGTCGTAGATCAGAACATGTTAACCGAGTTGAATACGAGCTTTGATTTATCCTGGCCTGTTGTAATACCCGCGGTTGCTATGCTGGTGCTTCCTTTATTCAGGGTAAGGGTTCGTTACGCTATGATGGCAAGTATACTTGCGGCTTTTATTTTAACATTATTTGTTCAGGATGCTGGTTTTGCTGAGACATTGAAAACCTGTATTTTCGGTTATAATGCCAATGCGGGGCTACTTGGTGAAATACTCTCTGGGGGCGGACTGATGTCTATGGTGGAGGTGGTTCTGATTGTACTGATTTCCTGCACATATTCGGGAGTGTTTAATGGAACGGGGATGCTGATTCCAATTCAAGAGAGGTTAGGAAGTATAGCCGGCAAAATAGGACTGCTTCCTGCGCAGGTTGTCCTGAGTTTTCTTTCCACAGGTGTGTTCTGCAACCAGACAGTAGCCACGATTTTAAACGCCCAGATACTGGGAAATGTGTATGAAGCCAAAGGAGCATCTCATGAAGAACTTGCTATTGATATGGAAAACTCGGTTATTACCATCGCAGGTATTGTACCATGGTCCATCGCCTGCACGGTGCCGCTTGGCATACTTGGAGTCGGGCCTGAGGCAATTCCATATGGGGTGCTTTTGTATATGATTCCTCTTTGCTATTTATTTACTAAAAAAATATGGTATAAGAAAATGTGATGCAGAAAAATATTATTTAAAAATAATATGATTTTAAAAGTTACATATGTTTATGAGTAATAAAGCGAGGTATAATAGTTACAGGAGAAAAAGGAGGGCGTTTTTATGAAAATGACGTATAACAAATTGACAAGAGACAACATACCACAGCTAATTGAAGAAAGCGGCAGAAAACAGACTTCACGGATTATGAACGAAAAAGAATATGAGGAAGCGCTGATTAACAAAGTCATCGAAGAGATTGATGAATACAGAATCAGTAAAAATGAGGAAGAAATCGCCGATATTTATGAAGTCCTTGATTGCCTGATTGAGTTGAAAAATTATGAACCAATGCATATAGATTACCTTCAATTGATTAAACGTGAAGCAAGAGGTTCCTTCAAAAAAAGAATACTTCTTCAGGAAGTTGAAGATGATGGCGCGAAAGAGAGAAAATAATGAAATTTAAAATTGTACATAATTGTATCAATGTTATTAATCTGGAAAAGTCCATGGCTTTTTATGAAGAGGCTTTAGGATTGAAGGAAGTTAGAAGAATTGCACCTGAAGACGGTTCATTTATTCTAGTCTTTATGGCAAATGATGAATCTGAACATCAGATTGAACTCACCTGGATGAGAGACAGAAAAGAACCGTACAATCTAGGAGACAACGAAATGCATATTGGTTTTCGAACGGATGACTACTCTGCGGCTTATGAAAAACATAAGGATATGAATTGCATTTGTTATGAAAATAAAGGAATGGGGATTTACTTTATAGCTGACCCGGATGGTTACTGGTTAGAAATAATACCAACAAGATAAAGAATTCAATTATCGTCAGATGGCTTTTCAGAACAATGGAGAGCCATTTTTTCTATTTCTTTAATTGTTTTCGCAATATACACCTGGACATAATTATTTTTTAACGATGCATTCAGTTTGGTCATAAACAGATTTAATGATTTTAATTCGGCTGTTGCCAGAAATGTGAGATCACGGTAGGCAAGCAGACTCTTTTGATTGTTGTGGAAATCATTAACCAGTAATGTTTTCCCAGGATTTGTAATATGCAGAAAAAGAGAATTTTTTAATTCTGACTTTTCCTTTGCAATCAGGTTTTTATTCAAAAGGTTTTTAACAATGACATTAACTGTTGAAGGGGACAGATAGGCTAGCTGACTTAACTTTTTGGAGGTGATTCCTGGAAAAGCATTAATAATCCAAAGGGATCTTAGCTGAGGGTAGGTTAGGTTTAAGGGTACCAGTAAACTCCTGTGTTTCTTTTCTGTGGTTAATACAAAGGTTCTTAATAAATTGTAGAACTGAATTAACTTTTGAAGGTTTGATTTTTCGAGGTCAGTGAATCCGTGGTAATTAATTTTAAGTTCCATTCTATTCATTTTGTTTATATAATCAAATAAAAAATCATTATTTGAGTGACTTGTTATCCTTTCGAAGATTTCAATGGCCGAGTCGATTTCATCGGGACTGAAGGCATTTAAAAGATTAAACAGCACGAAATCGTCAGCTTTTGTTAACTGATTTATTTTGATGATAGTTTTTCCATTGCGGGTCAGGTCCAAAGCAAAAAGTTTCTTATCTGTGGATTCTAACCGAATCACCAGTTTTTTAGCAATTAAACTTTGCACCATTTTTGTAACAGTTGGAGGGGACCAACATCCAATTTTAGCAATTTCACACAAGGATATCCCCGGATATATTTTTATGATCCAGAGAACTCTAAGCTGAGGCAGACTGATTCCGGTGTTCTTAACTAAATCATTATATTCCCAGTCAATATTTAAAAACAGATATCTTGACAGGTTATAGAACCGATGAATTTCAAGAAAATTGTTATTTATGGTCATATTGTTACTCCATTCATATATTGGTGATTCTGAGTCCGCTGAGTCCGCTGAGTATGTTGAGTTCGCTTTTGTAGGAATTTACATTCAGTATTTTACATTACTCGGCAAGCTTTTCATACTTTGAGCGTTTTTGCGAGAAAAAGTATAACCAGTTATCTTAAAAGCTATTTTCACTTTCGGTTTTTTCTATTTGCGGCTATGCTTTTCATACTTTAAGTGTTTTTACGAGAAAAAGGATAACTATTTATAGATAATTTGCATATTTTTGCGCCTAATAAAAAGAATAGTATAACTTTTTGGCTACTTTTGTTAAAATTCCATATTATTAGGAAAATTAGTTATACATTTCTTTGAAATAACGTTCTTGGAGGATAACAAGTTATCCTAATCAACTGTTATACAGGCAAATCGCACCTATAATCACCTTGAATCCAGCAAAATGCACCTAAAATAAACCAGAAACGAGCAAACCTAAAGCATTAATCGGGTTATTTTAGAATTCACCTAGAATTCCCTGGAATTTCATATTGTTAATGTCTCTAAAATAAGTTATAATGTAAAATGTTCGTTATGTCAATATTCGTATACTAACTAAAAAATATAATTTGTGTACTAACTTAAAAAACAAGGGAGTGTCTGTTCTTATGATCTTTGTACAAATAATTATTCGGATTTCATTAATATTATATGGATTTAGCTTATTTTTCCCGCTTTTTACGATGAAAAATCAAAAAACGGCAAATATAGGCTCTAATGTGCTGACTGCAGCAGCCGGTTTGCTTGGTATGGTCGGCAGTTTGTTATATTTGTTGTATTATAATGCAAAACTTTCAATTATTAATATCGATTCATCGTGGTCATTTATAGTAATAAATTCGGAGCTTGACAGACTTTCTGCTTTTTTTGTATTGATTCTTTCAATCGTGGCCTTTGCTACAGCGGTCTATTCCATCGGTTACATTGGGGAATATTACGGAAAAAGGAACACAGTATTACTGAATTGTCTGATGAGTACGTTTATACTGTCTCTGTTTTTTGTTTTTACCGCCAGTAATGCAATCTGGTTCTTTATTGCATGGGAAGCCATGTCGGTCATCTCATATTTCATAGTTGTATTTGAATCCGATAATGAAGAGAATCAAAAGGCAGGGAAGCTTTACATCATCATGACGCTTGCAGGTACAGCATTTTTAATCATCAATTTTATGCTTATGATTAGCTACACAGGAAGCTTCAGAATGGATATGTCAAGCAGCAGTATCCCTTCCGGCATTAAAAACCTGATGTTTATATTCTTCCTTATAGGGTTTGGGACAAAGGCTGGAGTGGTCCCATTACATATCTGGCTTCCAAAAGCTCATCCGGCAGCACCAAGCAATGGCTCAGCCTTTATGTCAGGGGTAATGATTAAAACTGCAGTTTATGGAATGATAAGGTTTGTTTTAATGTATCTGGGAGTGGAGCATACCTGGTGGGGAATTACCGTGATGACGGTAGGTATGATTACGGTTTTTGTCGGCATTTCATATGCATTTATAGAGAAAAACATCAAAAAACTTTTAGCCTACAGCAGTATAGAAAATATCGGTATTATTTTTATTGCACTTGGTATCAGTTTTATCGGATATTCTAAAGGAGATCAGACAATTTGTGCTTTAGGATTAATGGCTGTTTTGGTTCATAGTTTTAACCATTCACTGTTTAAAAGTGGATTGTTCCTTGGAGCAGGTTCTATTCAATATGCCACTCATACAAAAAATATGGAAGAACTGGGAGGACTGGCAAAGAAAATGCCTGTCAGTGCAGTACTTTTTCTGGGGGCAGCGCTTTCAATCTCGGCTGTCGTTCCCTTCAACGGCTTTATTGGTGAATGGATTACCTATCAGGCATTAATCAAAAATATCGTGATAGGAGACATAAATGTAGATCTGGTCACCATGCTTTCAATAGCTGTATTGGCATTTGCAGGGGCGCTTGCGTTAGCAACTTTTGTGAAAGCGTATGGAATTTCATTCTTAGGTCTTCCCAGAACAGAGCATAGTGAACATGCTAAAGAGGTTCCAAAAGCAATGAATGCAGGTATCGGTCTTTTAGTTGGTTTGTGTCTTGTAATTGGAATTCTACCTATGACACTGATTGGGATAGCAGATAAAATTGTGGAAAGTATCGTTGGACAATCCTTAATTGGGGATATGTCAGGAAAATTCTTTGTAGCTACTTATCCTTTAACATTAGGGGCAAACAGCATTTCGCCGCTTGCTGGGGTAATAGTATTGGCTGCAGTCGGGTTGATTGCGATGATGATATTAAAGTTTTATGGCGGTAAAACCATTGAGAGAAAATACGAAACCTGGGGTTGCGGATATCAGTCACTGAATAGCAGAATGCAGTATACCAGCGGTGGATACTCAAAAACTTTAAGTATCATTTTCAGATTCCTTTTCCGACCAACCAGGAAACTTAAACAAAAGGGATTATACAAATATCATCCTGAAGAGATGGAATATGTTATTACAATGGAACCGGTATTTGAAAAATATCTTTATGAGCCTCTGTCAAGATTAATAAGAGGCTTATCAACATTGGCAAAATTAAAAATTCAAACAGGAAGTATACATGCTTATTTAATATATATATTTGTTGCTGTTTTGATATTGATGCTTTATAACAGATTGGTATAGGAGGCGACGCATGAGATACATTGAATATTTTTTATTTCAGGGAATTGTCCTTGTTATG
>JAENWH010000403.1 GCA_016650135.1 Peptostreptococcaceae bacterium | reverse complement strand
TTATTATTGATTGGTCTCAATAATAAGGATACTTTTTAAAACGGGTGCCTTCAATGACTTTTTTCATTTATTGGGATTAATTATTTCACTTTTTGGGATTTCTTTTTTTCTCTTTCTCCCATTTTAATTATGCACTATACACCGCATGTTTACTAGGGGCATTTTTCCCAAAAGGTACTTTTTCGGAGCCCTCCCAGACACTAAATGCAACAAATACAACGGATGTCACAGGGAATGGGATGAGCCCCAACTACCTTGACAACCACCGTTTGTCTGTTTCACTACTTTATGATAGAATGATTTGGATAAATAAATAACTTATATTTATAAACGTCGTAAATATATTAGTTATCGGTAATAAAAATTAGTTCTTGCGTTTACAACTAATAAGTTGTATGATTGTAAGTGACACATGAGGAGTTGATTATATTTGTCTCAGATGGATTTAACAAATAAATTTAAGAGTGTATTAAAGAAACTTTCAAAAAATGACCCGGAATTATTTGCTGAAGTGCATGAGCGAATGAAGTTACTTGAGGATGGTTATACTGAACAACTGACAATTAAACCAATAAATAGAGAAAATGGGAAATATAAAATTCAAGAAATTGTAATTAATTATCCTTCTAGTTTTAGGGTTTTTTATATTCAGGTGAAAATGGATGGCGATAATATTCTTTTGGTGGACGGTCAAAGGAAAAAAGTTCGGAAATTTAAGCCCAATTATTTTAAACAACTTGATAAATGTATCAAAGAACACTTAAATGATTAAAAGTATAATTTTTATATGTTATTTAAATAAATTATTGTTACACAAACTGATTTTAAATAATTTATTATTGAACTATATAATAATAACTGATGCAATTTATTTCAAAAGTTGCGTTATGGTTACATAACTTATTAGTATGGAGGTACTGTTATGAGTAAATATTTAGATTTCGTCAATGAATTATTAGACGAAAGCCCTGAGGCCAAAAAAGAAGTTGAACTATTATCTTTGAAGTATGAAATTATAAGATTACTCATCGAATATAGAAAGCGTAATGAAATCTCACAAACCGATTTTGCCAATAAAATTGGAGTAAAACAACAGATGGTTTCAAGATTTGAAAAAGGAGACGTAGATCCACGTTTGAGTTTCATTTCGAAAATTATTGGAGGTATGAACTATGATGTGAAATTTTCTGAGAAGGACTACTTCATGACAAAAAATATTCTTCAATTCAATATGAAGAAAAAGATAAGTATTCCTAGTAATTATAACCTAATTACGAACTATGAAGTTGCAATTTAGGAGGGAATATAATGGAAGATTGTGAATTAAAACTAGAATTTGATGGTTATAAAATTGAAAAAATAAGCCTTGAAATGAGTAATGAAATTGTAGATTCTAAAAAGGGAATAGGATTTCTTTTTAAGATGGTTCCTGATAAAGAAAATGAGTTCGAAAGAGTCAATATTATCGAAGGTGTATTTATTGAACCTTCAGAAGATTTTGGATATAGGTTGGAAGTTATTGTACGTGGTAACTTCCGTATATCGAATTGTGAAAATGATAAGGAAAAGTATAAGCTTTTGCTTACTAATGCATCTGCAATATTGTTTCCATACTTGAGAGCTGAAGTTAGTATGGTAAGCTCTCAAATTGAGTTTGAGAATGTTACGTTACCTGTAATGAACTTTTATGAAGTTTTTCGGAATCAAGAACTAGAAGATTTGTTACTTGATTACAAGCAATTTAAAGAGTTTTAATATTGATTTTAAGAGATTTTTTATGTTGTGATACTTGTGTAAACGGCAAGTACTTTTCCCCATTCCGGCATTTAATTTTCCCTAATTACCGGCATTTAATATCGGTGTCAGACAGTGCGGCCGAGCAAGGTCGTATCATATAGTGGGTGTGAATCCCATCGGGTAAGGAAGACCAACCGCCCGTAGTTAGTCTTGGAGCTTGCAAGGTAACTGGCAAGTTTAAGCGTAGACAAACAAGATAGTAGGCCGAAAGCTGAAAAGTTGAAGTGATTGAGCCACGTAATACCAAATAGGAAGGCAGATGCCGTTGTCAGAGCAGAATGCAATATTGCGACTAACGTTATGGTAAGAAAGTCGCAACTTCCTCGGGGTCGGAGAGCTCGGCATGCTATACAATAATATGATATGGGAACTCGGGAGACCCTAATGCTCTTTAGATTGAAATCTAGAGTACGCGTAACAAGTGATAATACAATAACGGTGTCAGACACCAAATACAACTGGTGAGAAGAAAAACTAGTGATTGCAAGGGTTATCGAGGTTGGAGTTGTGTTTGGTGCCAGACACTAAATGCAACAAATGCAACAACCCAGGGTAAGCAAGGAAAATTCTGGGCAACAACGAGTATAAAAGAGTTGACTGTTTTATAATAACGGT
>JAENWH010000463.1 GCA_016650135.1 Peptostreptococcaceae bacterium | reverse complement strand
TCTGCTGGTACTGGAAAGACCAGAGTTTTGACGGAACGTGTGCGATATATTTTGGAGACTACAAAAAAAGATGGTGTGATTGCACTTACATTCACTAATAAAGCGGCGGCTGAGATGAAATCTCGCCTCGCAGATTGTGATCAGGCAGAAGATCGAGCCTGGATAGCAACCATTCATTCCGTTGCTCAGCATATTCTAGAAAAATACGCTCATACAATTGGATTACCCACTGAACTCCAAATCTATGAAAGAGATAAAGATAGAATGGAAGTCTTTATTCAGTCTTTACGAGATGATGGTGTAGATATTGATGATTATTTAAATGTTCCTGATACCAAAGAGCATCGGAATAGGGAAAAGAAGCTTCAATCCTATATAGATATATTTTCAAAAATTAAACGAGAGATGCTTCTAGAAGCAGATGTACAGGATTTGTATCCTGATAGCGATATTTGGAAGATATACCAAGATTATCAAAATGCATTGCTCGCCAGTGGTGGTATTGATTACGATGATATTTTGGTTTATGCCCATAGGGTACTTATGAGTCATAACTGGGTAGCTAAAGTATATAGATCCAAGTATAAGCATATTTGCGTTGATGAAGCTCAGGATCTAAACAAGGTTCAGTATGAGTTTGTAAAAGTCTTTTGTGGAGAAATCATTAATAGTGTATTGATGGTTGGTGATCCCAATCAGATGATTTATGGTTTTAATGGTTCTTCAAAAGACTACCTCTGTCGGAGTTTTATTAACGATTTTTCCCCTTTACAGTTTGAGCTTAAAGAAAACTACCGTAGCACCAAGGCTGTAATCAGAATAGCAAATATACTTAAGATGGATTCTCAAAAAGAGAGTGAATATGCCTTGGAAGGTAGAGTAATTCTCTCTGAATTCGATTCAGAAGAAGCTGAGGCTGACTATGTTACTTCGACCATTCAAGAACTTATAGAATTAAAACACCATGATGAAATAGAAGGTAATATTTCACTTGAAAAAATGGTAGTAATTGCCCGAAATCGATTTGTCTTTAACAAACTTGAAGAATCTCTCCAAGCTAAAAAGATTCCGTTTTCTCTTAAAAAAGGAGAAAGACAGGCTGAACCGTCAACTTTATTTGGAAAAGTTTTAGATTATTCCATTCGCATAAAATTGAATCCTAAGGATTGGGTTGATGGGAAGAAATTATGTTTGTTACTGAAAATTCCCGAGCCATATAAATGGTCTGAAGGAGTTCTGGGTCAGTTGGCTAAAGAAGTTTTTTCTTCTAACCAAGAAAAATCTGAACTCTTGGGAAGGCTTGTTTCTGCGATTAACATGCTAAATATCGAAAACCCCAAGATACCAAAGTTAGTGAAGGATTTTACAGAATCTCTTACATCCTTAGTGAAAAATAAGAATGAGGTTTCAGATGAAAAATCAGAAGATGTCAAATTAAGCCTCGAGGAATTAGGTGATTTTAATCGCTCATGGACATTCTTTATGCGAAAAGGTTTAGGAGTTTCACTTGTTGCATTTAGAAATGCCTTAGCATTGGGCCAACTTACCGAAGATACCATTGACGCTGGTTTAACGTTAAGTACTGTGCATACAATGAAAGGGCTTGAAAAGGATATTGTATTTTTAATTGGTATGTGTGAAGGTGTCTTTCCAGATTATAGAGCAACAACAAAAAAAGAATTGGATGAAGAACGTAACAATGCTTTTGTAGCAGTTACTCGGGCCAAACGATGGTTATATATTTCCAATCCAAAACAGCGTATGATGCCATGGGGGAGTTCTAAATTCCAGCAAAAATCGCAATTTATAACGGAGATTGAATCAGACTTTCAGTACCAAGCTCAATTTTCAGATAATCCGTTAGAATAAGTTGTTTTTAGGGAGAGGAGAAATATGAAACCTTGTTTCCTGTCTCTAAATACCACATCAAGGAGAGTATCTTAAGCCGGTGTTGTAAAAATATACTATAAACATGATTACATTTAAGGCTGATGATCCTTGCACCTAATTGTCTTGCTTCCT
>JAENWH010000215.1 GCA_016650135.1 Peptostreptococcaceae bacterium | reverse complement strand
GCTTGTAAATCTGGATGGCTGCAAAGCCCATTGCACAGCAATATTGAGTGACAGAGATGAGCAAACCTTAAGATCCCTTGGATTAGACGTGACCAGTGACCCGGATTATTTGACAACTAATTTGTATTTTGGATAAATATGAAACGTTCTAAATTATATCCTGAAAAGGAAAATATAGATTTTAATTAAAAATTTGGATAATAGTATTAATAGATTTTAATATATTAGACGATAAACAGGATAGTTTTTAATAATGCTATCCTGTTTTTGCGTATCAATTTTTGGTTCATGCTAAGAAAAAGTCAAAATTAATGTTTGATTCTTTTTTGTGGGCAAAAAGATGTGCATAAATAGTCAAGATTCTCATAATTATGCATGATAAAGCGATAGCTAAATAAAGCGATAAAGTTATAAAATACACTTTACGGAAAATAACTCTAAACAGATAGTTTTTAATTAAAAACAATAATATGTTGCTTGAAACGCTGAAACCCTTAAAATAATAGGAGATATGAAAAAAACAGTAGTAAAAATTATTATTTTTGTTATAATGGAATTAAGAAAACAAAATATCCTTATCCTCGAATAAATAGAAGAGTAAAAATGAATAAATATGCATTTTATATGAATAAATATGCAAAGCACGACTTGGTTATGGCATTAGGGTCACGAAGGTAAAAGTTTGAGAGGAGAATAGCAATGGCAGTAGTTATTAATGGAAAAACCCTTACAGTAGAAGAGGTTGTACGTGTTGCCAGAGGTGGCGAACAGGTAGAAATTTCTTCGGATTCGCAAAAAGCAGTTAAAAAGGCAAGAGATTATGTAGAAAAAAAATTAAGTGAAGGTACCGTTATTTATGGACTTACCACTGGGTTTGGAAAATTTTCGGATACATTTATCTCTAGAGAACAAACAGGGGACCTTCAGAGGAACCTGATTATCAGCCATGCCTGCGCTATGGGAAACCCGCTTCCTACAGAGGTGGTTAGAGGAGTTATCCTTCTTAGATGTAATGCCTTGGCAAGAGGCAATTCTGGAATTAAACCTGAAACACTTAATGCATTACTTGGAATGCTAAATAAAAAGGTGCATCCAATTATTCCTGAAAAAGGGTCTTTAGGGGCAAGCGGAGATCTAGCGCCCCTTTCACATATGGTTCTTACATTAATAGGAGAAGGACACGCCGAGTACCAGGGAAAGGTGATGCCAAGTAAGGAAGCGATGAAACTCGCAGGAATCCCAATTGTTGAACTTGCTGCAAAAGAAGGTCTTGCATTAATTAACGGGACTCAGGTTATGACCGCAATCGGCACCATGGTTCTTTGGGATGCCATGAATCTTGCTAAGGTTGCAGATATTGCAGCAGCTATGACGGCAGAAGCCTTGAACGGAATAACCAAGGCATATGACCATAAAATCCAAGATTTGAGAGGACATCAAGGGCAGAAGGATGCAGCACAAAATCTTAGGGCATTATTGAAAGGTAGTGAAAACGCTAAGGAGACTAATCCTAGGAAAGTTCAAGATCCATACTCTTTAAGGTGTGTTCCTCAAATTCATGGTGCATCGAGAGATTCAATTAAATATGTATATGACGCAGTTTCAATAGAAATTAATGCGGTAACTGATAATCCAATTATATTTCCAGATGAAGATGAGGTGATTTCAGGAGGCAATTTTCACGGTCAACCAATGGCATTAGCTTTTGATTTTATTAAAATGGCTATTGCTGAGTTTGCGGATGTCTCAGAAAGACGTTCAGAAAGGCTTATTAACCCGCAGCTTTCTGAAGGGCTAGCGCCATTTTTGACAAATCATGGAGGCGTTTGCTCTGGGTTTATGATAGCGCAATATGCTGCAGCTTCATTGGTTTCAGAAAACAAAATCTACGCACACCCTGCCTGCGTTGATTCAATTCCATCTTCAGGAAATCAGGAAGACCATGTAAGCATGGGAACCACTTCTGCCAGAACTGCAGCACTTATTCTTGATAATGCCCAAAAGGTATTGGGAATAGAGTTATTTGCAGCATCTCAGGCAATTTGGCTACGAGGTAATGCAAAAGGAGAGGAAGCCACAAAGAGTCTCGCTCCTGCAACAAAAGCGGCTTATGATTTTATTAGAAAAACGGTAGAACCAATTGATAATGATATTGTAATGCATTATGAACTAATAAAATTTGATGCAATGATTAAAGATCATTCATTTGTTTCCGAAGTTTCGAAGGTGGTGGAAATATGTTAACAAATAAGACGATTGATGAAGCAATGAAAATAAAACTTGGGAATGAACTGCCAGAATATCCTGAATTTGAATCAGGTAAAAGAAGGGCTCCAGACAGAGGGTTTCGGCTTACAAAAGAGCAGACTAAAATTGCTCTGAAAAATGTGCTACGATATGTACCTGAAGAATTCCATGAAAAGCTTGCGCCTGAATTCATGGAAGAACTGATAAAATACGGTAGAATATATGCTTACAGATATAGGCCTGCCGGAAGAATTTATGGAAAACCGATTGACGAGTATAAAGGGAATTGTACAGAAGGGAAAGCATTTCAGGTAATGATTGATAATAATCTTGATTTTGAAATTGCCCTTTATCCATATGAACTGGTTACTTATGGGGAAACGGGACAGCCGTGTCAAAATTGGCTTCAATATTGTTTGATTAAAAAATATCTGGAGAATCTTACAGATCACCAGACATTAGTCGTTGAGTCAGGACATCCGTTAGGCTTATTCCCGTCAAAACCGGATGCCCCAAGAGTAATCATTACAAATGCATTAATGATAGGGATGTTTGATAATATGACTGACTGGGAAATTGCAGAACAAATGGGCGTGGCAAACTATGGGCAAATGACCGCTGGAGGATGGATGTACATCGGGCCACAGGGCATTGTGCATGGGACTTTTAATACAATCCTGAATGCAGGAAGAAAATATCTTGGGGTGAAGGAAGATGGAGATCTTGCCGGAATAACCTTTGTTTCATCAGGTCTGGGTGGAATGAGCGGCGCACAGCCTAAGGCCGCAAATATAGCCAATGCGATAGGGATTTTTGCCGAGGTCGACCTTTCCAGAATTGAAACCAGACAAAAGCAGGGTTGGGTTGATATTATCAGTGAAGACCTGGATGAAGTGTTTACATTGGCAGACAGGTATAGAAATGAGGGAAAAACCGTTTCTATTGCATATCATGGGAATATTGTGAGTCTTTTGGAGGCTGCTGTTGTTAAAAAGTTTAAGATTGATCTCCTTTCAGATCAAACATCTTGCCATAATGTTTATAATGGCGGATACTGCCCGGTTGCCCTTGAATTTTGCGAAAGAACAGAACTTCTTACAAAAGACAGAGACGAATTCTGCAAAAAAGTGAACGAATCCCTTAGAAGACATTTTGAAGCAATCAAAGGGCTTTCCGCGCAAGGGACCTATTTCTTTGACTATGGGAATTCATTTTTAAAGGCGATATATGATGCGGGAATTCAGGAAATATCCAAAAATGGAATTGATGAAAAAGATGGATTTATCTGGCCGTCCTATGTGGAAGATATTATGGGGCCAATGCTTTTTGACTATGGATATGGACCATTCAGATGGGTCTGCCTGTCAGGAAAGCCGGAAGATTTAGACCGGACAGATGAAGCTGCAATGGCTTGCATTGACCCTAACAGAAGATTCCAGGACAGAGATAACTGGGTTTGGATACGAGATGCCAAAAAAAATAAAATGGTGGTTGGCACACAAGCAAGGATTTTGTATCAGGATGCAGAAGGCAGAACAAAAATTGCGTTGGAATTCAACAAAATGGTAAGGGAAAAAATTATTGGTCCAATCATGCTTGGTCGGGATCATCATGATGTAAGTGGAACTGACTCCCCATTCAGAGAAACCGCAAACATTAAAGATGGCAGTAATGTAATGGCTGATATGGCTGTCCAGTGTTTCGCCGGTAATGCAGCAAGAGGGATGAGCCTTTGCGCGTTACATAACGGAGGCGGGGTGGGAATCGGCAAGTCCATCAATGGAGGCTTTGGTCTTGTTTTAGACGGAAGCGAAAGAATTGACGAAATCATAAAATCGGCAATGATGTGGGATGTAATGGGGGGTGTCGCCAGAAGAAGCTGGGCAAGAAATGAAAACTCCATATCAACAAGCGTTGCGTACAATAATAATTATGGTGATGCCGGTCACATTACCATTCCCTTTGTAGCCAGTGATCAGCTGGTAAATGAAATGGTGGTGAAATATTATGAGTAGTCTGCTAATAAAAAATATAGGAAAGCTTGAGACTCCAATCGGAAGTGAAAGTCATGCAGGATTAAAACAGAGAGAAATCTTGAAATTGAATAATGTAGCCAT
>JAENWH010000558.1 GCA_016650135.1 Peptostreptococcaceae bacterium | reverse complement strand
TCAAGTAGTTAATAGCTAACCCTGTAAAAATGGCAAGCATAAAACTTAAAAAAGTTCCTATAATAATGTATTCAGTTTTTTTATGATTGGTATTGTCTTTTAAATCACCAAATCGTAAAACTGATTTCGCTGCCAATAAAAATCCAATTGCAGCAAATTGATGAATTAAAATAAAAGTAAAGATCATTATTCTTTCAATAACACCTATCCATCTTCCTGCATTGTTTAGTCCTTGGTTATTCTTTGTAGTCGTTTTGTTTTGAAAGCCTATAATACCGGCTGTATTATCTAATTCTTTGCTCCATGATTCGGTGAGTTTACCAATAATTACAGCCAATGGCAAACTAATAAACACATAGCCCAACAGGTAATACCAAGTATTTTCACTTTGACATAAATGGGTAATCTCTTCTCCAAACAATACCCATTGCTTTGTAACGATAAGCCAGGTAATAAGTATGGTGATAAGATGAATAAGCTGATCGATAAAAAATAAATATTTTGGTGACGATAAATTAAGGCATCTTTTATTGATTTCTCCTTTTAATCCATCGCATAAACCATGAATTAGGGTAATTGCTGCTATGGGAATAAACCAGTTCAAATTCCAAACCAAAATCAAGGACGTTATTCCGGTAACCATCACGTGCCAATACAAATATCCTGAACTGAATCCTTTGTTATCTTTACCCTCTGCCCATTTAGTAGATTGTAAAATAAAATCTGAAATAAGGTGAGCAAGGATGAGCCGAATAAGTATATTATAATCCATTGTCTTGAGCTTTAGTTTGGAGCTTTATAATGTATTCATAGCGCTTTATAAAAGCATCTATTGCTTTCATATTTCCTTGTACGTTGAGCCGTTTTTGAATAGCCGGCTGACTAATCTGTAGATGTTTGGCTTGCATATCCTGTGTTTCGTCATATAGCAGGTATCTGAAAACACTTTCGGCTGTTTTTGCACTCCAGCTGTTAATGGTGTTTTCTGCAAATAAAATATTAACTTTTAGCTCATCATTTATAGCGGGCCAGGGTGTTTTAATGCTTAGCTTTAATCCTTCATTTTTCATTTTGTCAAGTTCGATGCCCGATAGTTCAAAAGCTTCACCTTGCGATTCAATAATTTTGTTGTTTTGCATGCGTACGGTCCCAATACCAATAGCAATTCGAGCATCAGATTTTACCTGGGCTGTTCCTTTTGTTGTGGTTTTAGTATTAAACAGACTACGTAAACGAGACTTCAAAATGAGTGCTACTTTTAGTGCTAAATGAGCTTCGTTAATTAATATCTGAAAACTATCTCCACGATATATTTCTAAATGTCCTTCTTTCCTTAATATCTTCTCTTGAATTTCGTTGAAGGTAATATGTAGACATTCCAATACTTTATCCATCCCTTTGTTATCTAACTTCCGAGACTGAATAATATCACCTGTAAGTACAGCTTTAATTGTATTCATTTTACTATGCTTAAGAATAACGCTATCATTAATAATATAACCTTCATAGGTTATATT
>JAENWH010000425.1 GCA_016650135.1 Peptostreptococcaceae bacterium | reverse complement strand
TGGATATGGAAGCCCATGCAGAATGGAAATTGAAGGTTTGCAAGGATGACACCTTGTTTATATATATCATTGAGGGGGAAGGATATTTTGAACCTGACAGCATTGATCTGCATGTATACCGAAGAGCACTTCTTTTTAATGAAGGGGAAGAATTTTATGTAAAAGCTTCAGACAATGGCATTCATTTTCTGCTTTTTTCAGCGAAACCTCTTAATGAGCCGGTTGCCTGGGGCGGGCCGATTGTTATGAATACAAAGCAGGAACTGGATCAAGCTTTTGCAGAAATTAACAATGGCACTTTTATTCTGAAAGGATAGGTACAGATATGCCATTTAAGATTGTTAGAAATGATATTACAAAAATGCCTGTTGATGCAATAGTCAATGCTGCAAACACTTCCCTTGAAAAAGGTGACGGGGTTTGAGAAGCTATCTTTGAAGCGGCTGGTGCAGAGGAGCTGCAGGTCGAGTGCAATATGATTGGCAGCTGTAAAACAGGTGAGGCAGTATTGACAAAAGGCTATAAGTTGACGGCAAAATATATTATTCATACGGCTGGTCCGGTATGGGAGGATGGAAAACATAAAGAAGAGGAACTGCTATACAGTTGTTATCAGAATTCTCTTAAGATTGCTAAGGACAAGGGCTGCAAATCAATAGCCTTTCCTCTTATTGCCTCTGGAATATATGGCTATCCAAAAGAAGAAGCATTAAAAGTGGCTATTGCATCTATACAAGATTTTCTTCTCCATAATGAAATGATGGTTTATCTGGTGGTTTACGATAAGAAAGCGTTCATATTAAGTGAAAAATTGTTTTCTTCCATTGAAAAATTCATCGATGACAATTATGTTGAAGACCATCAATTCATTCGAGGGAACAGAAATGTAGAAGAAGGTTATTGCATTGAGGAAAGCAAAGAAGAATATAAAACATTGTCAGCTGCTGAATTATGGGAGGAATTCGATGTTACGGCAAAAAGTAAAGCAAGCCTGGAACAAGTATTTTCAATGCTTGATGAATCGTTTTCTGAAATGCTTCTGAGAATCATAGATGAAAAAAAGATGACAGATGTACAGGCATACAAAAAAGCAAATGTTGACAGAAAACTTTTCTCTAAAATACGCAGTAACAAAGCTTACACGCCAAGCAAAATTACAACTATCGCATTTGCCATTGCGCTAGAACTTGATAAACAAAATAGCGATAAATTGCTTGAAAAAGCCGGATATGCATTGTCTCGATGTAATAAGTTCGACCTGATAATCGAATATTTTATCGAACAAAAAATATATGATATTTTTCTTATAAACGAAACTCTTTTCGCTTTTGATCAAGTGCTGATTGGGGCGTAATTGTCGCTTATAAAGCGACCTGAAGATTAGAAATAAATGTTATTCTTAATTCATAAAAGATGATATCTCAAAAAAATTATGAAACTAAAGGAGAATAATATCATGAAAAATAAAATGAAAAACAACTTAACAGAACTTGTATTTATTTTAGACAGAAGCGGGTCCATGTCGGGTCTGGAGGATGATACAATAGGAGGCTATAACTCAGTTATTGCCAGGCAAAAAAATGAAAATGGAGAGGCATTGGTCACCACTGTATTATTCGATGATCAGGTTGAACTTTTACACGACAGAGTAAATATTAAGGAACTTTCTGCAATATCAGAACTGGATTATTATGTGCGAGGGTCAACGGCTTTACTTGATGCAGTCGGAAAAACAATTACAAAAATTGTAAGAACAGAAAGGCAGAGCAGTGATGATTTAAGAGCCGATAAAGTGATGTTTGTGATTATTACTGATGGAATGGAAAATGCCAGCAGGGAGTATAATTTTGAAAAGATAAAAACTATGATTCAGCACGAGAAGGAAAAATATGGGTGGGAATTTGTTTTTCTTGGGGCTAATATTGATGCAGTTTCTGCAGCATCTGATATTGGAATTTGCAGCGACCGGGCGGCAAACTATAATCCGGATAAGAAGGGGACAAGGCTCAATTATGAGGCAATCAATTCTGTTGTCAGCGAGTTAAGAATGAACAATTGTGTTGGTGAAGAATGGAAATCCCATATAGATGAAGATTTTAAAACAAGAGGTAAAGGGAAAAAGTCTTAACCCAACAGGCATCAGGCGGCAGGCACCAGTCATCTCCAAATAAGACTGTTATATAAAAAGCTGGTATCCAAAAATTTAACATATTTAAAAAAACTTTTTAAAAACAAAGGGTGCCAACAGCA
>JAENWH010000331.1 GCA_016650135.1 Peptostreptococcaceae bacterium | reverse complement strand
TTCCATATTTCACCAGTTACAAACATATTGTATACGGCGGTGAGTATCATCCTTGCGATAGCGATTATGGCTCTTTTTTTGCCTCTTCGTTTGGAAATGCGTTCATACTTATCTTTGTAGTAAGGCGAACCGTTGGATTTCACGGATGCATGGGCAACTTGTACCAATGCAGGTTTGAGGTAGACGCCAGCACGTGTTATTCGAACAGATTTTTTCTTACCAGCAGATTCGTTGTTGCTAGGTGTCAGTCCGCCCCAACAACATAAACGCTTGGAGTCGGCAAAATGAGACATATCGATACCAATCTCGGAGATGATGGTAATTGCAGATTTTCTTTTAACTCCGGGAATGGTAAGAAGTAGAGTAATGGCACTTTCATAAGGAGCTACCATCTTATCAAGTTTTTCATCTAGGGTTGTGATGGACTGTTGGATGAAATCAAGATGGTAGCGAACCATTGCTATGCGTTCCTTTTGTTCCTTGGTCATCTGATATCCTTCAATGGATTCAACCACGGTAGCTGCTTTCTTCTTTAAAGACTTTTGAAGAAGTGATGAACAGTGTTCCGGGTCAAAAGAGTCAGATGAAATTAAGTAATCCGTGATGGAAGAGGCAGATTTGCCAAACATGTCGGAGACGACAGCATCAAGGGCTACATTACAGACAGTGAAAGCGTTTTGGAAACGATTCTTTTCACTGCTTCTACAGGAAACAAGTTTGGAACGGTAACGGGTATATTCACGAAGGATTCGAATTGGCTTATCAGGAATATAACTTCCCGGAACTAAACCCAGACGAAAAAGGTCTCCAATCCATTTGGAATCCTTAGTATCATCCTTGTTACCTTTTACAGCTTTTACCCACTTAGGGTTTGCAATGGTAACGTGGATAACATCTTCCAAAAGGTTGAAGACTGGAATCCAGTATTTACCTGTTGATTCCATACAGACATTCGAACAGTTGTTGTCTATCAGCCACTGTTTGAATTGAAGAATAGAAGAGTTAAAGGTAGAAAATCTCTTTTTGGAATAGTTGGGAGTAAATCCTTGAGTAGTAATAATTGTGGCAACGAGAAAAGTCTTATGTACATCGACACCACAACAAATAGGGTATTCAACTTTCATAGCATAGGCTCCTTTCGTAGTTGGTTAGGAGAAAGACATTGACTGAATCATCACACATTTAACATTTGCTAAAGCAATGATTAGCGTGCGGTCTTATAGAACCACTTATTTGTGCTTGAAAGATGATTCTTACACTGGTTATTATACTGATTTAAGCTGAAAAAATCAGTCTACGACTTACCTCGCCGTGCTTGGTAGTATATCTTTCTCTTAAAAGAATTATAACAAAAAGGTGAACGCCGCACACCATTTTTTTTATTACTATTTGTGCCGCAGCGGTAGCGGCGGAATGGAGGTTATTATGAAGAATTTAAAGGTTGCAGTACTAGGTTTTGGCAATGCGGGACAAGCTTTTGCTAAACTACTAATCGATAAAAAAATAGAAATCTTACAGGGCATGAATTATGGAATAGATGTGGTGGCAATTACAACTAGGAGTAGAGGAAGTCTGGTCTCTGAAAAAGGGGTTGATTTAGAAAAGGCTTGTAAGGATATTGAAGCATCAGGCAAGTTTGATAAAAATGATAAATCCTATTCAAACATCACTTCTATGGAAGTAGTTGAAAAGGTTGATTACGATGTGTTAATTGAGCTGACACCATTAGTTATCTTCTCAGGACAGCCTGCAATAGATCATATAAAGAAGGCACTTAAGAGGGGAAAACATGTCATAACCGCAAATAAAGGGCCTATTGCATGGGCATTTGAAGAACTAAAGGAATTAGCAAAGAAGCAAGATAGTTTATTTTATTATGAAACAACAGTTATGGATGGCACGCCAATTTTCAATTTAGTGAATGATACCTTGAAATTTTGCAAAGTCCTAGAAATAAACGGGATCCTAAACAGCACAACTAACTTCGTGTTGGAAGAGCTAGCGAAAGGGAGACTTTTCGATGAAGTGATTTCAGAGGGTAAAAAAAGAGGCTTTATTGAGGCGGATCCTGCAATGGATTTAGAAGGTTGGGATGCGGCGGCAAAAACAGCAGCATTACTCAATGTATTAATGTCAGCAAATATTACACCAAATGACATTGACAGAACTGGAATAGTGGGGATTTCATATGAGGATATTAAAGAAGCTGATGAAAGGGGTAATGTTATAAAGCTTCTCTGTCATGGCAGCATTAAAGATGGAAAAGTTGCCGGTACAGTAAAACCTACAGAGGTGAGAAAAAATAATTTATTGGCCAGTATTACAGGGACGTCCTCAGTAGTTTCCATAACAACCGATCTGATGGGAACCATTTCAATAGTAGAGCATGATCCGGAAATTGAACAAACTGCCTATGGAATTTTTAGCGATTTGTTGAGAATATTATTTAAATTATAAAAGGAAGGCAAAGATAAGAAAAATGTCGGAAAATGTTTATAGAGAACATTTTGCCGACATTTTTTAGGTTTATAATTAACATAAGTGCATTAACTAAGTATTTTAGTGGTATCATTAACATAGAGTTAACGAAGTTAACAAAGAATTAACAGTAACCTTAATGCCGGCTTAACAGGGGAAGTATATGATATACATGTAAGAAGAAATCAATGCAACCTTAAAGAAAGAAGGGGATTTAAATGAAGAGAATAATGATGGACAGGATTAGAAAGACATTAGTAATTGGTTTGATAGTATCATTATCCATGACAGGACTGACAGCATGCGGCGGTGGAAACTCGGGAACAGAAGTTGGTGGAAGTGTAGTTACAGCAGGTTCAACATCAGTGCAACCTCTATCGGAGGAATTAGCAGCAGTTTTTATGGATGCTAATCCAGGCTACACAGTAGACGTGCAGGGCGGCGGTTCAGGACAGGGAATTAAATCTATACAAGAAGGAATTGC